>NZ_JAQISY010000040.1:0-8689 GCF_028618465.1 Bartonella sp. MM73XJBT
GAGAATTGAGAACAGCGTGTACCATTTGGCGAGTAGAGGCTTCCCCTCCTAAATCATAGGTCACAATTTTTCCAGAACGAATAACCTGATCAATACTCTCAGACAATTGCCGTGCCGCATCCTGAAAGCCCAAATAATCCAAAAGTAAAGCAGTAGCATAGAGCATAGCAGAAGGATTTGCTCTGTTCTGTCCAGCAATATGCGGTGCACTACCATGAACAGGTTTAAAACAGGCAATATCGCTTCCCACACTTGCACTAGGTGAAA
Organism: Bartonella sp. MM73XJBT; assembly: GCF_028618465.1. Taxonomy (NCBI): domain Bacteria; kingdom Pseudomonadati; phylum Pseudomonadota; class Alphaproteobacteria; order Hyphomicrobiales; family Bartonellaceae; genus Bartonella; species Bartonella sp. MM73XJBT. Next base: position 268 of record NZ_JAQISY010000040.1, read on the forward strand.
GTTCTAGTCCACCCATTACTCCAGCGGAACAATTAGAAAGAATATCACCAAACATACTTTTAGCAACAATCACGCCAAAACGCTCTGGCTTTGTTGCTATCCATAAAGCAACCGTATTCACATCGTGAATCTCTGCTTCTATTTCCGGATAATTTTGCGCGATTTTCTCAAAAATTTCTTGAGCAAATTGACCACTTTTCCCCATAATATTTGGCTTATCAGCAAAAGTAACCCGCTTAAACCCATGTGCTCTTGCATAAGAAAAAGTATATTCAAACAACCGCTCTAAACCAAAGCGTGTTTGTAAATGCACCACCCACGCTGCCTCTTCAGGACCATATTTTTCCAAATTTTGGTGTTTCAACCATGCAGCTTTTTCAGGAGTTATTCCGCGAAAATTGAGCCTGCATAAAGACCTTCGCTATTATCGCTGATAACACAAAAATGAAAAGGCTTTTTCGGCCCCACAATGTATCTAATCGATCGGATATTTGCGAAGAGATCGAACTTTTTGCGCAACGAAACAAGAGGAGAAACATCAGAAAGTTTACTTGCTTTTAAAGGTTCTACAAACTCTTTTAAAGCAGCTTCTTTTTCTTCACAGTCCATAGTCCCAAGTAAAAGTGCATCACTTTCAGAAACTTTTTGCCAAGTTTCTTGAGGAACAAAATCTCCGCCCTGTTTGTGCCATTGCCAACCAATATCGCCATAAGTGAATTCGATTGGCAATTTGAATTGCCCTAAAACCATCAGTGCTGCATCACAAATCTCTGGTCCTACCCCGTCACCAGGCAATACAAGAACTTTCTTCTTCTTCATAATCCATTCATCCATTCATCAATAATTGTATTGGTCATCATAGGATTATCATCCCATAGACGCGTACCAGCATCAGGAATGACCTTATATTCATGATGAATACAATGACTTCTCGTCTGATTGTCTATGGTTGCAAGTTGAGACTTTTCACCAACCAAAGCCAAAAACTTCCCAGTATATTTGACAATCTCATTTCTAGCATCCAGCTCTAACAAGAACTGAAATCCTCTCGTCATACGCTCAATTGCCATGTTTCTCTGTGCATCAGGGATCTCTCGTAAAACTCTTTTTTTCAAAACTCCACAAGGATGCATCAAAATATTCAGTGCTTCTAACGCTCCAGACAAATCTTGATTTTTTAAAAAATCAAGAATACATTCAAGTCGCCGTTTTAAAAGCTCATCTGGATAACCTGGTGCATTTACAGCAAGCACAGCGCGAACATTTGGTAATCTTGCCGCCAATATTTGAACTAACATTCCAGCCATAGAAAAACCCACAAGTACTGAAGGCTCTGTAAAATGGTCTTCAAGTTTCTCTGTAATAAAAGATAAAATTTCTACGGAAGAATTTTTACAAACAGTAGAGTCACTCGGAAAAAGAGATAGGGTATCAAGGAGAGTCATTTGGCATCCTTTTGCCGAACATAGCTTTGTAAATGAAGCACAAAAAACACCATGATCCCAAATTGGCATCACAGGTGAGAGAATAATAACACGAAAGCTCATTGATTGATTCTCCGCTATTTCCCACAGCCGTTATTTCAAAAGATATGTAGCAAAAATTTTCCTCACTGCAGACAACATGAAAACAAAGACATATCCAAACTCTATCATGCATCCCCCCCCTCTAAAAAACAATCACTCAGCATAACAATTATAGTAAAATGAAACAAAACTACGATAAATTTTAAGCACGCTCAATGCAACCAACTTCATAAAGATTTACTGTCGAGTAACAACAATTTCTATTCCAGTAAAACAACACATAACATTGCCCCATGATGCTTTTTTTCTGATCTCACTCACTCCATTTCCGAATGCATACAATCATGCGCTTTGCAGATATAAATGATAAATCCCAGCAGACAGCAGGCAGCCAATAAAACTGCCATAGTCTGTGGATTGTGCCCAGATATCTTTCCAATAACCGCAGCACTCAACGCAGCACTGCCTAATTGTAAAGCTCCCATCACACCAGAAGCAGCCCCAGCAGCTTGTGGATGTGAGGAAATAGCCAATGCTGTTCCTAGCGGCAATAAAAAACCATTCGCAAAAGTAAGAACAGCGATAGCAACAAAACTCGTTACCAATGGCCATGGGCTTACATACATTTGCAAAGCAAACAGCCCCCCTCCTATCGCAAAAATAATATACCCACGCCAGACCGTTTTTTCCATAGACTCGCGTTTAAAAAACCATCGCGCTGTAAAATTTCCCAAAATATAGGGTAATGACACACCAATATAGCTATAACCAATATAGATTGGAGGCAATCCCAAAGTCGTGAGCAAAAAAGGCGATTCCACAATATAAGCAAAATAGGCCGCATAAGAAAAACACGGAATAAGTGCATAGAAAACAAATTGTTTGTTTCTAAGAACGCCTAAACATCCCTTCATAAATCCCACAAGAGAAAAACGGTGACGTTTTTGAACAGGCAAGGTCTCAGTGAGCACAAAATAACAGAGCAAAATAGTCAAAAATATAAAAACACTTAAAAAGATAAAAGTAGCTTGCCAATGAAAAGCTTGTAACAATATCCCTCCCACTAAAGGGGCAAGTGCTGGCGACATACCAATAAAGGGAAAAACAATTAAGTAGAGTTTGCCTGCTGCTTTTTTATCCAATAAATCATTGATAATCGCACGGCTTAAAACAATTCCGGCACAAGCTCCAAGACCTTGTAAAAAACGCAAAGCAAGAAAAGCGTGAATATTAACCGTATAAATTACACTTATCGTGGTAAACAACCATAGAAACAAACCAAAGAGAAGTGTTTTTTTACGCCCAAAATTATCACTCAATGGTCCATAAATGAGCTGTCCAAGTGCCAAAGCAAACAAAAAAATCGCCACCGCACTCTGAATCCGAGATTCAGTAACTTGGTAATATTGGCGCATTTCTCCAAGTGCCGGAAGAAAAATATCTGTAGAAATCAAACCTCCGGTCGACAAACACACGATAAGTATAAGAAATGGTAATGTATATTTACGATTCATAAATAAAATCACACTTTTAAAGTTAGAGATTAATTAATATTTAATTGAAAATAAAAATATAATGATATCTTTTTCTTATATAGATAAATAATAATGATTAAAAGTATTATTATCTTACCTTATGAAATTAAATTTCTATTATTTTTTTTTATAAATAAAATTCTATTCTCTATGCTTCACATACAAAAACTGAATCCATGAAGCATCTTTCCTTTACACACACTTTGCCACAACCTTCCGCTGCTTTTTCCATTGATAGCATAAGAAAAAGCACAACCCCTCTTCACAGTAGAAATCACACTTTTTATACATGATCCATCAAAGTTGATCAATAAAATGCAAAGCAGAAAAACAACCTCTGACGCCTCCACCCCAAAACCGCTATGGTATAAACAGAGCAACAATTTAAAGTCCCTATCAACATAAATCATTATTGTAAAGAGTTTAACTCTATCAGCTCATAGAGTATAATAAGACTTCTGCAAAACACCTAAAACCCAATATATTACACTTATTTCATAAAACTTTCTACTTAAGATAAAAAAATCAAAAAACTGTATAACTTATTGACAAATATGATATAGTTAAAAATTATTTAATTTACCTATAGGAGCTGTAAATGTGCATAATAAAAATAAAATCTATTCCGTTATTGGTACCTCTACAGTTGAAGGAAAAACATATACAGAGATCAGTTTACGGCGTACAAAAGTTAAAGGTTTAGAATTGATAAGCATAAAGGAAGATATCAAGCAAACAATAGAAATGATTGCCTCTTTTTCGGGATGGTCTTATGATATGATCAACAAACTTGATAAGCGCGACTTTTCAAATATCAAAGATATTTTGGACTCCTCATTAAAAGAAGTGTTCGACAAAATAATCAGCATTAGTAACAATCTGAAAATAGCTTTAAAAAATCCATTCACAAACTATCTTAAAAATTTTAACCATGAAATAAAGAGCCTAAAAATATACATGGGAAAATAATGAGTGTCTGTATTTTCAACAACATCATATCGGAAAAATGCAAAAACAGTTTTTATAAAGATATATTTAAAACACAGAATATAAAAGACATAAAAGAGGAAATCTTTAGCGACTATACACCAATAACAGCACGTACCCCTTCTAATACACAGATTCAAATAAACATTATAAATTATGGTACCTTCGTACAAAATAGTCCATCAGGAACTGATGCATATTACATCTTATCAAAAAACTGAAGACAAAACAAAAAAAATCAACGTTGGATATAATCTTAAAATCGTTAGACATTGCCTCAAAAATTTTGAATCTGCCCTCTTGGTGTTGGGAGTTTTTACTCAAAAGATTAAAATAGTTTTTCGAGCATTATTGCTAAGTAAAAAAACAAGGAGGAAAACGTACAATCAAACGATCTTCTCTCTTCTTCACTTATCTCAGCTTTTAAAAGCTTTTCAAATTGAAGGATATCAATATTATTGATCATCAATAACATACTATTCGTCATAAAAACAGCGCATAAAAACGAAAATTATAGCGACCATGATTTCTTAGAAAAAAGCAAACAACAACGATAAAATTTTACTTTTTATCCTCAAACACAAGGAACACCATCAACAACCAAAAGAATCCTCACACAAGAATAATGATACTCTTTATGAAAAAGTAAAAAGCGCACTCATTTCCTATAAGACACAGAATGATCAATCAATATGCGCCTAAAACATCAATATCCCCCTTGATGGTGCTGATTATATGTTGATCAAAACATTATCGTAAAAACACTCTTTTTAAATTTTCCAACAGAGCCCTAATAAAACAAGCCTATGTCATTATTTTGCACAACCAGAGCATAATGTAAAAAAACGTTCAATCTGTTTGCACCTTAGACGCTCAACAAAAGACTCCATGAATAGCTCTAAACAAAAACTTCAAAAGCAAATAAATCTTCTGATGATATATAATCTTTTGCTTTGGTTAATTCGTTTTTTTCACCCTAAGAGGTCCAAAGAGCATAAAAAAACCTTGGCAGACAATTGAGATCTTGCAGCATTGCCCCCACACACAGCCTACAGCAAAAGCAACAGCTTGAACAGCTTCTCTCTCCCACACAACACGAGGTGCAATTAAAAATTATGCTGTCTCATAAAATCTCATAAGAGATAAAATGATCACACGAACACATCTTTCCTCAAGCATAAATTAGATCTTTAGAATTTGTACATTCAACATTTTTCCTCTCATAAAATATTGCAGTGTTTTTCTATTCATTTTAGCTTCTATCCGTCTCTGTGGGAACATAATGGATCAGCAAGCATTCTATCTCCAGCATCATTCAAGGAGATAAAAACATGGAAACCCGCATTCCTGAAAACACACCCTTCGATACGCATTTTCTAGGAGAACAATCCTTAGAAACAGAATATCCTTTTTTCCAACCACCCATTTCATGGTCTGCAATTTTTGCTGGACTGGTGACAGCTCTTGCCACATCAATCTGCCTCTCTTTTCTGGTGGCAGCATTAGGCTTGGGCCAAATGGATTTCACTTCTTCAAGCTCTTTTGAAGGCTCTTTCCTCTCTTTTGGCATGGGATCTCTTATCGTAACACTCATCAGCCTTGCCTTGGGAGGTTTTGTTGCTGGGCGTTTTGCTGAATCCTCAGGAACACTGCATGGCTTTCTCACTTGGGCTCTCATAACACTACTGATGACCCTTCAAGCCATCCATGTAGTTTCAAGCACAGCAAAAATAGGCGCTAAAGCAGCCCTAGAAAACAGCTCCACGCTTCAACAAACCGTGGACAGCTTCAAAACAAAGATTGCTCCCCTGCTTGAAAATTTCAATGGCGAAAACTTGGAAAAGTTTTTGGTCAAAAACAGCGACAATGGTATCAATTTTGATAAACTGGGCAATGAGTTGCGTACACTTCTCAACAAGAGCGACATCCCTGCTCTCAATCCTGAACGCTTAAAAGAATCCTATCAAAGCGCCTTAAAAGATATTGGTACAGCGATAACAGCTTTTAAAAATGATCCTTCTCACTATCGCACCTACTTGAAAAATCTTGGTGATCGCCTTTCTGATCGTCTAGAAGTCCTTACTGCAAAGTTTAATAAAAACGATATTATCAATGCCCTTATGCACGATGGCATGACACGTACCGATGCACAAACAACAGCCAACGAAGCCATTCATGTTTATCAAAGGGCAGAGGAAAAAACGCAAAAAGCGATAAAAGCGCTTGAAGAACAGGCTGAAACGCTCTCAGACAATCTTGAGAGTACCATAAAGGGAGCAAAAAACACTGCCCAAAAAGCTACAAAAACAGCTTCAAACATCGGCTGGTGGGGCTTTTTAGGCAGCCTGATTGGCGCTATAATTTCCAGTGTCTTTGGCTATTATGGCTATAGAAGCCGTAAGGATGCTTTCAAGCTTTAAAAGCCACCCCATAAAACAAACACTTAAAAAAGCTGTACATTCTGTCCAGCTTTTTTGTAAATTTTCTGGACTGCGCTGCTTTTGAGAAGTTTATTGTTGCAATGATACTATCATTCTTCATTTTCACGCAATAAATTTTTATAAAACAGTATTTTTATGAAGAAATTGTAAGTTTGAAACTATAAATGAGATGAGTAAAATCATCCCTTGCTGCAGCTCTTCTCATAACGATCATCTGGGTAAAAAACAAGACTCCTCTCTTTCTCACAGAAAAGGATACACTCACCACTCGATAACATATTATTGCTGCAGTTGTTCTTTTCATAAAATCTTCAGTTCAGAAATGATTTGTATTCTCCAATTTCCATGCAAAATTTTTCTTCTATCATGAATAATTCAAAATTCTCTCTTCAACCTCACTGATATATTTTCCATATACGCTCCCCATCGTTATTTCATAGAGAAAGCGCAAAATTGCGCCTACTATCCGTAAAGAAGGAGTAGACGAATTGTTGTTCATAGCAACAAACCGTCTTTATATGTTGATAGACAGCAAAGTCAGGGAATCGTTTCGTTAAAATAATCAGTTTATCATTAAAAATTTAAAGGAGAATAAAGGAGGCATCTCTTAAGGCATCCAAGCCCATTTCACGACAGCGCTCGTCTTTCTGTCACCCTCGTCAACGCATAAAATGAGGAAAAAGAATTTAGCGTATTGTGCAGAAAAGATCTCATTTCTTATCTAACACCACTGATAGAAGAATGGAAAAAATCCATCAGACGATTTAATACCTATATTTTAGGTCAAAAACAGATAATGGTAACAATATGACAACTTCTAAAAGGATTGCGCTTATCCTTAACAGGCTATTGTCCACCATAGAGCCAACCAATAAAATAGAAGCTTTCCTTTTTTATCATTTATGCACAAACCTGAACAAATCCAAAACGATACAATGCTTCTTGGCGATGCGATAACGGAAACACCACGCCTCACTTTCTCCCGTTCAGCTAATACCGCGCTAGGCAAATCAATAAATAGTGTTCTCAGAAGAGCTCATTGTCAGCCAATTCTTTTCTTTTTTATATGATTGGAGCTGCTAACCGTGATCCTGATATTTTTATGGATCCCAATAATTTTATATTTAGAGTATAAATGAATTGGTAAAACTGGAACAGCTTTTTTATAAGGACCGCAAATCATTTGTCCTCTGAAACAGTCATGTCCATATCGTGTAAGTACTGTTTTTGCTCTCATGCAGAGAGAATTGACAGCAAACAGACTGCTCGATAAACTCATGGAGATCCGCTTAACTGATAATTTTATTTTGGAGGAAAAGGGATTGTACACAAGGGAACCATCGGCACTCCCAACACATTCATTCATCCCGATATCGGTGTCATCATAAACACATGTGAATTCTCGAAACCTGTGATTTATGAAGCAGAACCAATATTAGACTATCTTCAGGGGACATAAGAATGCAAAAGAAAGATTCCTATAGCAAATCAGAAAAATGTGTCATCTATACCGTCATTATTTCCACTATACTTCCTTTGCTGGACGGAAGTATTGTCAACGTCATCCTCCCCAAGCTCGCTCATTATTTTTCAGCGCATGAAAATAATATACAATGGGTTGTAACATCCTATTTTCTCGCTACTGTTCCTGGGCTTTTGCTAGCAGCTTTTGTACAGGGAAGAATAGGGATTAAAAAGACTTGGCTCCTTGCAAACTTCATTTTTATGCTTGGATCGCTGGGGGTAGGATTAAGCTATGACTTTCAAACCATTATATCTTCTCGTATCATTCAAGGTTTTGGAACTGGTCTTTTGTTGCCCCTAAGCCAAACCATTATTGCCTTACAATTTGGACAAGAACGGGTGCGCCAAGCCATGGGCACCATAGCCGTACCAACAGTTTTTGCTCCTGCCTTTGGTCCACTGGTAGGTG
>NZ_JAQISY010000041.1:0-8671 GCF_028618465.1 Bartonella sp. MM73XJBT
TCGTTTTACTGAGTGTCTGATAAAAAGCAGGAACATCTTTCCAATCCATAGCTGGTATATTTTGTGTTTTATGGAGTTGTTTACCTAAAAGAGCACGTGCTTTTTCTGTTGCTTGTAAATCAACATCCAACCCTAATGCAGCCGCATGTTTGAGACAAAGATTAAGACGATTCAGTGCTTTCTCTGCTGTTGCAGCTTTTGAATGCCAAATGGGAGCAAGGGTATTGCGTATCTCTATTTGCGTAATCTCAGAAACCGGTAAACAGCCTAATTTTGGTAGAATATAAAGGCGTAAAGGCGAAAACCAATGTCCATTTTTACCATCCCCTTTTAATTCAGTTTTACGACTTTCAAAAGCATCCATGGCAATATCTTTTAAATAATGAAGATTGCTTATTGCCTCACGCTTTTGTTTATCGCGTTCTTGAATAGGGTCACGACCCTCATGCAAAACAGAACGCCATTGATTTGCTAATTCACGAGCTTTTTTTAAAGAAACATTTCGCAACGCACCCAAGCCCATTTCGCGACGGCGCCCGTGAATGGTATAACGATAAAGCCATTGAGCACCGCCATCTTTACGCTTATGGAGTAACAAGCCGGCACCATCATTATATTTGCCAGCTCCCAATGTTGCGACAGACCTTGCATTAAGACGGTTCATAAGAGCCATTTTTAATCCTTTCTTATATAATTTTTACCCACACACCAGCCCGGCTTGTGACATGCGAACAAGTGATTTTCATTGATTTAAGATAAGCAGGTTTGAAATAAGAGAATCTTAGGTTATTCGAGAGTCTCATTCAATATGAATAACGCTAAATTATCATTATAAATCAATGTGTTGTCATGACAACCGTCTATAGCTACCAACATCATAATACTTCCATCATGATAAGTGTCTTCATTCTTTTAATCATTTTCAATATCATGACCTAATGGAATTTTGATAAAGTTATGCAAAAACTTGATAAAACAAAGCACTAAAATAATTCAGGAATTTACATGGTTTTCCCCAACCATAGCAACAATAAGCCACTGAGCTGTAAGAGCTGGTTTTTTTAACTGTTCAATTTCCACCGTGACACCATAATGAAAAACAACCCGACCAGAAGGGCGCACTTCAGCATTATTTAAAACAAAACGAGCACGCACCCGCACACCTGTTTTCACAGGGCTCATAAAACGTACTTTATCAAAACCATAATTAATTCCCATTGTTGCCCCTTCCAACTCTGGAAGTGCCTCATAAGCAAGCGTAGACAAAAGTGATAAGGTTAAAAAACCATGAGCAATAGTTCCACCAAAAGGCGTTTTTTTTGCTCTTTCCTCATCTACATGTATCCATTGATGATCATCTGTTGCGCATGCAAATTGATTAATCATCTCCTGTGTAACAAGACGCCACTGCGACAATCCTACTTCTTTCCCAATAAAATTGGCGACATCTTGTACTGCTATTTTTTGCTGCATAACGCTATTCCTGTTTTATATGCTAAAAGTACTCCATCCCTCTTGCTTTTATAAAACCCATTCATTAGAGCATCAAGAATAAAAGATGAACTATCTTACAAGCAAATACGTCTTATCAAGGAAGACAATGCCCTTTTAGCAAGGTAATGTGCAAATAGGAAAAAATAATGGCAAGTAATGTAAACCTAACAGGTTTAGCGCATGATTTGAAGCAACGCGCCCAAAACCACCCACCCATCCGTATTGGACTCATTGGTTGCGGTGAAATGGGAACAGATTTGCTATCAAGTGTTGCGCATATGAATGGTATAACAGTTGCAGCCGTTGCCACCAGAACGCCTTCACGTGTTTTTGATGCTGCTACATTGGCCTATGGTGAAGATGGATATGTACGTGAAGTTGAAAATGCTCATGCTCTAACCCAAACTCTTGAAAAAGGTTTTATTGCCGCAACAGATGATATCAACCTTGTTCTAAGTCATGAACAAATCGATATTATCGTTGATGCAACAGGCTATCCTGAAGCTGGAGCTGAAATTGGCATCAAAGCACTTGAGAATAATAAACATCTTGTCATGATGAATGTTGAAGCAGATGTTACAATTGGCTCTTATCTGAAACATGAAGCAGAAAAACGAGGCCTTATTTATACACTTGGTGCTGGTGATGAACCAAGTGCTTGTATGGAACTCATTGAATTTGTTTCAGCCCTTGGACACAAGATTGTAGCAGCTGGAAAGGGAAAAAATAATCCCCTCCTCTTTGATGCAACCCCCGATGCTTACGAAGAAGAAGCATTACGACGTAATATGAATGTTCGCATGCTCGTTGAATTTATTGATGGTTCAAAAACAATGGTTGAAATGGCAGCAATTGCCAACGCCACTGGGCTTCTTCCTGATTGCCCAGGCATGCATGGACCACAAACAGCATTGCAAGATTTAAACAAAGTACTTATTCCACAACAAGATGGTGGTCTTTTAAAACACTATGGTGTTGTGGATTATTCAATAGGTCAAGGTGTTTCCCCAGGTGTTTTTGTCATTGCAGAAATAGCACACCCACGTCTACGCGAACGTATGGAAGATTTAAAAATGGGACAAGGACCTTACTTTACCTTTCACCGTCCTTATCATTTAACAGCAATGGAAGTTCCACTCACCTGTGCACGGATTATGCTTTATGGCAAAAAAGATATGGCACCACTTAACCATCCTGTCGTAGAAGTCTGTGCTGTTGCCAAAAAAGATTTATATCCTGGCGATCAATTAGACTTTATTGGTCTTTATAGTTATCGTGCTTGGATCATGAATTATACAGAAGCCCGTGCACAGCAAGCCATTCCTTGTGGACTTCTAGAAAAAGCAACAGTAACTGCTGAAATTAAAAAAAATGAACTCATTACGGTGCATAATACTGCAATTCGTAAAGATCAGTGGATTGCACGCCTTCGCGCCAAACAAGACCTTCTGCTTCATGCCCCCCTTCCTTCCCACTATTGTCTTTAGTGACTTTCATATTTGATACAGAATAAACTATTTAAAATATTCATTTCCCTCACTCAATAAAATGAACAACAAACTCTTCCGATTAGATCAGTGAAACTTCTTCTAAATTAGAAATAATAACGCTACAATAGAGACTACAGTGCTCGGTATATTTCCTGTCATTAAAGAAGAAAACAATAAAATAATACCTACAACGCCGCAAAATCCTGCAAATAAAGACACATCCTTTAAAGACACATCCTTCACTCTTTCAAAAGTTAATCCACTTTGTCCTTCAAGATAAGAGAAACAGGAAATCTCGCAAATTATACATTCTCTTTGCATATTGAAAGCCTTATATTATCATAAAATTATAACCAAAATCGTAGTGCTTTTTCTCAAGAAGACTTTCATCATTTTTCATAAATCTCTCATCTCCATTACACACATATTTGAGATGACAAGGCTCCTATTTGCGTTTCTCTGATAGATAGATTAGGGTACGAGAAACGACTCTACCATTTTGATCACTTTGTCTCTATCGACTTTCTTTTAGGCAATAAATTTATGGTATCTAATACGCCTTTTCTTGCTCTTTTGCCCTTGGGCGCCCACGAATATCATGGAAGTCATCTTCCCTTTGAAACCGATTGGATTATTGCTGAAGCTTTTGCAAAAGCACTCACCCTACAAACAAAAGAGCAATTTCCGATTGCACTGTTACCGGTTGAAAAGATTGGTTATTCTGTAGAACATATGGATATTACAGGCACAAAAACCCTCACCTTTTCTGATGCTATTGAACGCTGGATCAATATTGGTGAGAGCTGCTATCATAAAGGTATGAAACGTTTTCTTCTTCTCAACGCGCATGGGGGCAATTCCCCTTTAATAAGCATCGTGATCACCGAATTACGAAGACGTTTTTCAATGCTTGCGGTTGCAACCAGCTGGAGTCGTTTTGGCCTACCGCAAGGTTTGATGGAACCGTCTCAACAGCACCTTGATATCCATGGAGGATTTATCGAAACTTCCTTAATGCTTTATTTAGCACCAGAAAAAGTGCATATGGAAAAAGCACAAAATTTTCATAACAAGCAAGCTGATATGATTGCCAATTATCGGTATTTACGCGCTTATGGTCCCCATGCCTTTGGCTGGACAATGCGTGATCTCAATCCCCAAGGAGCTGCAGGCAATGCAAGCCAAGCAACCCCAAAAGCAGGTGAGGCGATTTTTTCTCATGTTCTTTGTGGGCTGCATGATTTACTTGATGATATCAATCGATTTAACATAAACGCATAACGATAAAAGGCCCTTCATGGAAAAGACACAAAATACGCCAAAGAAACTTCCCGTTACTGTTCTCACTGGCTATCTTGGCTCAGGAAAAACCACTCTCCTCAATCGCATTCTCAGCGAAAATCATGGCAAACGTTACGCAGTCATCGTCAATGAATTTGGTGAAATTGGCATCGATAATGACCTGATCGTTGAATCTGACGAAGAAATTTATGAAATGAATAATGGCTGTGTTTGCTGTACTGTGCGCGGCGATCTTATTCGTATTCTAGAAAGCTTAATGCAACGCTCTCACCGGTTTGATGCGATCATTATAGAAACAACAGGGCTTGCTGATCCTATTCCCGTAGCACAAACCTTTTTCATGGATGAGACTGTCCACCAAAAAACAGCTCTTGATAGTGTCATAGCAGTTGTTGATGCAAAACATTTACCCTCTCAACTTAAAGAAAGCCGTGAGGCTGAAGACCAAATTGCCTTCGCAGATATTGTTCTTTTAAATAAAATTGATCTAGTCAATGCACAAGAGCGTGCCCATGTTGAATCACTTATTCTGGCAATTAATCCGCGAGCAGTGCTTTATACAACAGAGCGTGCCAATATCCCTCTTGATAAACTCCTTAATCTTGGTTCCTTCGATCTCCAACGCACTCTAGAAAATGACCCTCATTTTCTTGATCATCACCATGTAGATCATGTATGTGGTCCAAGCTGTCATCATGATCATCAACACCAGCACATATCTACCATTCATGATATTACAGTCACTTCTGTAAGTTTAAAAACAGGGGCTCTTAAACCAGAAAAGTTTTTTCCATGGATACAACAAATTACACAGCAACAAGGTCCTAATATTTTACGTTTAAAGGGGATTATAGCATTTCAAGGAGATGATGATCGTTATGTTATCCAAGGCATACATATGATTCTTGAAGGACAGCATCAACGCCCATGGCATGAGGATGAAAAATGTGAAAGCCGACTTGTTTTTATCGGCCGCACCCTTGATGCTGAAAAACTGAGAACGGGTTTTGAAAATTGCGCGTAAGTGAATAACAATGTCAAGCATAACCAAGTATGATCTTAAAGGCTACTGCCTCTCCTGCGGTTTTATAGACAATAAACCAGCCTTCGTTTCCGTGGAAGGTTTTATTGTTTTTTTAACCCCAACCCCACAAGTTATGGAAATTCACCAAGGAATTATTTCCAGTGTTTTTTCCCCTGATAATACAGCGATCATCACTGGTGGAGAAGATGGCAAAGTCTGTCAAACAACAGCAGATGGTCACACACAAGTGCTAGGAGAACGCAAAGGCAAATGGATAAACAAAGTTGCTTTTGGACCCAAAAAAGCTTTTGCTTTTGCCTCTTCACGTTTAACATGGGCAAATGTTGGGAAAGGAGAACAAGAGCTTATTCATGAACGGAGTGTAGAAGGTCTTGCTTTCGCCCCAAAGGGGTTACGACTTGCCGTTGCCCATTACAATGGTGTTACCCTCCATTGGCTCTCAACGCAAACCACTCCAACCACACTGGTGTGGAAAGGAGCACATTTTAATGTCACCTTCTCACCAGACAACCGCTATGTCATTTCTACTATGCAAGAAAACGCTCTCCATGGCTGGCGTCTTGCCGATAATCAGCATTTACGCATGAGTGGCTATCCCAACAAAGTCAAAAGCTGGTCTTGGAGTGCAAAAGGCAAATGGCTCGCAACATCAGGAGCATCAGCAGCAATTGTTTGGCCCTTTCATACAAAAGACGGTCCTATGGGTAAAATACCATTAGAACTCGGAACAAGAGCAAATGCACTTGTCACCACCGTCTCATGCCATCCAAGTGAAGAAATTGTCGCAATAGGCTTTAACGATGGGGTGATTTTATGTGCCCATTTTCGCGACGGAAAAGCAATTCTTCTCAAAGATTGTGGGAAAAGTGCCATCTCAGCGCTAAACTGGGATCAAACAGGGCATAACCTAGCCTTTGGCAGTGAAAGTGGTGAGTGTGGCATCATCAACATCACTGCTTAAGAAAAACTACACGCCCCCAATGAAAAAATACTTTAAGAATATCTGAGCTATTTACCTTTTAACACTACTGTTTTATCCCCTCTATAGAATGAAAAACATTACCCTGAAACAGACCGTAAGAAAACAATCCCCTCAGATAAAACCCTATGCCATACTGCAGGCTTCCACACAAAATATCCTGAAAACTTCTGGCAAATAATGGTCTGTCATCTTCACCTAAAAATACCACCAAACCTGCCCCTAATATCAAAAGAGAGGAAGCTTAAAGCTGTTTTAGATAAAACAGCTTCAGCAAAGTTCAAAAATTATTCCAATGACAACGCCACCACTTACTTTTTCAAAGCCTCTGCTTATAAGCTGTCTTTTCTAACACGATCCACGTGCAACACCAATGATTGCAACACACAACCTCTTCATATCTTCTGCGCTTCTATAGCAAAGAGGATAGTTAAATCTACCTGTTACAACTTTTGCATGAGTACCTACAATCGCGAAAAAGAAAAAATCACAACTGTAGAAATACAATAAAGCGCATTTTTAATATCCTCTCCGTTTATTTTACCTTCTCCCTTATTTAAAACACAAAAAGCAGAAAAAATAGCTGAGCAAAAATTTAAAATAACATGAAGATATAGATGCTATCTATAACAGTTTATAAATTGTAGGTTATCTATACAAAATAAAAATGAAAACAACACCTTATAATAAAGGCATAATGATTATAACCTACACCACAACTGCTAAAAAGACGGATAAAATAACAAAAAATTGCTCCCGCAAAAACACCCCTGATCCATTTATATTGATAAAAAAATATCAAAAACAAAGCCAAAAAATCTTTTGCAACACCACGCATATCAAGCAATTTCAATCATAAGCGCAAAAATCATAGAGAATGAATTTTTTTATCAAAAAACAACGAACCATTGAAATACAGCAATAGAGATTTTAATAAATGAAAAGGCAGCAAAATCTGCTGCCTTTCGTAGACAAGTGCGCATCATACCTTATCAAAAAAGATGACGCAAACCAGCAGAGAAACTTGCTCCTGAAACTCCTGCTTTGGTAAGTCGATGCTGATAGATTATATCCCCATGAAGTACAAATTGGGGAGAGAGCCGAGCATTAAAACCAAGTCCTACCTCTAAAGGAGAACCCAAATCACTTAATTGGAACTCTTTTTTAAAAGAGACAAACTGTCTATCTCCAAAACTATGTGAAAAATAAAGCATACTATAAAAGGAAACAAGACGTCCTACCTTAGATGTGGTAAGAGTCTTGCTTAAACGCGCACCAATACGCCCCGTCCATTGAGAAAATTTTCCCAAATCAACATCAATATGATCAACATCACGCACACGACCAAAATGAAGATGTTGATAAACAAGCTGAACCTGTGGATCAAAAACAACACCCCTATATCGCATTGCAAATGCTTTACCACTGGTCAAGGAAGCACTAAACTGTTTACCTTTTAATGTTGCAGCCTTACCCCGAGCAAGAGTGAACACATCACCCCGCAATAGACCATACGAGAATACCCCATCCATATACTCCCCTGTATCATGCTGTAGATTTCCATAACTAGCAATGGACCATTTATCAAATGAACTCTTTTTACTGTATTCAACATCTTGAGGATGTAGAGAGAGGCTTCCATAAGTTCCCATAAAGCCAAAGAATGTGCGACTATATAAACGTTCAATTTCCTTCAGCAAAACACCTGCTTCCAATGCCGTATAATCGAGATCTGCGCCATACCCATATTCAAAAGCCGACAAATTTGAAGCATAATGGTGACTTCCACCATAACCACGAACAAAAAATGCTGATTTTTCATCACCCTTCAAAGAACCACCAGAAGTACTTCGCATTGCCTCCAATTTTTTATTTTGAGAAATAAGATCTAACAAGCCAGCATAGAATAAGGTATTTGGCAGCAAGAGATAAGTTGGCAATTGCGGAACAACAGCCCTAATTCTTGGAGAGATTTTAATATCAGGCTTAACAGGAGTGTAAGGAGTAAGCTCTACGGAAGAGGGAGAAGATGCTGATAAAGTAGACGTAGAATCCACAGGTGAAGACTCTATTGGATCAGAGGACGCAGACAAAGAATTTTCAGGAAGAGTTTCACCAGACGTAGGCTGTACAGGCGTAGTATCTACAGAAGAGGCTGTAGATGAAACAGGTGTAGGTGCCGAATCCTCAGATAAAGAATTTACTGGTTCAGATGATCCAGACGGAGAAACTGTTGATGTATCAGATCCAGAGAGAGTAGAATTAGGACTCGTAGACGAAGAAGTTATGGAATCAGATCGCACAGAAGAAGATTCTGCAGGTGTGGACGACGTGGATATAGAAGCCGTGGAAGAAGTTTCA
>NZ_JAQISY010000042.1:0-8474 GCF_028618465.1 Bartonella sp. MM73XJBT
CTAGCGATAGTTCGCGCTCGTCCGCCCCGCAACGAAGCCAACCCGCTGGGAAGTACCTTTTGCATTGATTTTATTGATTTTTTTATGGAAATAACAAAGTGCAAGTGATAATTTGTTTTTAAAATTGTCATAAGAATATGTAATGTATAAACCAATAAGGATATGTGATATAGAGATAAAGCTTGGAAACATGATCTAGCCTCTTTTATTGGTAGCGTATTCTTGACGAGCAAGTTGTCTCTGTATGTTTTTGGTTAGTCTTTCATTGGCATATTGTGCAATAGCATTTGCAATTTCTGGCTTGGACATAACTTTAGCAATTGATGGTCCTTCTTGTTTTGCAATGGGGAATTTATCGCTGTCCACTCTTTGAAAAACATGACCGTTCATTTTTTTTAATTCAACACGCTTTGGAAAATTCCCCCCCTTGATAAAACCATGGGTCAAGATTTCTTTTTTTCCAAACATTGTGTAAGTTACACCGCGTTTTGTTTCTTCTGCTTGAAAAAATTTAAGAGGTATTGGTGTTCCAGAACCAATGATATCTGTCTCGAGAAACTTTGCTGTAGCCTTTTCTTTAATATAAACGCCTTTTTTAACGCGCTTTGATTGGGCTGATGAGAGGTCGGCAACTTGCTTCTCCGTAAAGCGCTCGACTTGCTTTGCTGCGGTGTTTAGAGCATTACGTAAAGCCCAATTAAGGCGTGGTGCTTGAAGACTGGTGAAGGTATCCTTCACCTGTTGAAGATACCATTCTTGATGGATAATTAATTTCAATTTTTAAGCTTTTTAGCAGGAGGTGTTGATGGCTTGGAAACTTTAGGTGTTTTGGTCTGTTGAAGTGAAGTTTCTTCTGCACTTGGTTCAGAAGATGTTTGTACAACTTCTTTTTCGGTTGGCTTAGTCTGTTCAATTACCTTTTCAGATTTTATTGTGGTTCTACTTTCAACAAAGGGTTTTACGGCGTTTGCTCGTTTAAGTCGGGCATAGACTTGATTGGAAACTTCAACAAATGGATTATTGGGTGTTGATGGTTCAAAGCGAACAGTGCTTTTATTGTCTCCAACAACACACATTGGCTTAGTGATGACAGCTTTCATCATTCCTCCTTTTGAGTCATAATTAATGACATCATTAGTCAAATATTGATTTTTGTTATTTGAAAAATAGATTAGTCAGAATTCCTCAGAAAACAGGGCTTTCTAGCCGCGTTTCAAGATCACATTTTACTAAATTTTTAGAGGATATTTTTGAATTTTGGACGCAATTCGACCAGTACAGCAGCGTCATTAAATACGACTTTTCACATATTGTCAACAAAAAAATCAATATATTGTGTTTTTTTTATTTTTTTACCTAAATATGCTGCTTTACAAACAAATGATGCAAATATTCCGTTCCCAAAAATCGTTTATACGTTAAAGCATTTACCATTTATTTTTTGGATAAAAATACTTCTGGAGAGCATTTAGAGCAATACGCAAAGAACTAACAAGATGTGGTAATGTTTGATTTTCTATAACAAGATGTTGTATCGCGGCATAAAGATTATACTGTCTATAGAGGTGTTGTGCTTCTTTGATAGCCTCTTGCATGTTTGAAAACTGTTCTGTTGCAAATTTAATCCATTTTTCTTTTGCTGTCTCATCAGAAGATGAGGGCATTTTATCATAAACAGCACTTGGCAAACCTTTTGCACACGAATAGTCATTTTTCACTTCAAGATATTTTTGCGCAGCATCATATTGGTCTTGATTTATTTCGCCTTGCAAATAAAGCCGCCCAATATAGGTACTGGAAAGTGGATTTTTAGCCTCTTCTATGGTCAAACAGAAGCGTTTGGCACGCATTTCAATTGCCAATTTATCCATGGGTTCATGCGGTGTTTTTGCTCGTGAGATGCGTCCATTTGGTTCTCTGATACATCCTTTAATCCGAGGACGACCACGTTTTGCACGTTTTTTTCTTTTTGTCATATTTTTTTCAATCAGAATGGTATGCTATCATTATTAATGAGTGCACTATGATCAGCAGCCCCTGAAGCGATAGCATAATTTTGAGAAGTAATGGGTGAAGGGGTAGGGGATGCCGATTGCTCTTTCTTTGCATCAAGCAACTGCAATTCCCCTTTATATTGTGATAAGACAATCTCTGTTGTGAAGCGGTCAATACCGTTTTTATCTTGCCATTTACGGGTTTGTAATTTGCCTTCTACATAAACTTTTGAACCTTTATGTAAATATTGAAGCGCAATTTTTGCCAAATGTGGATTAAAAACCACCACGGAATGCCATTCTGTTTTCCCTACTTTTTGATTGGTATTTTTATCTGTATAGCTCTCAGAAGTAGCCAACCGAAAATTGACTATTTCGGCACCAGAATTCATTGTTTTGCTTTCGGGATCAGCCCCTAAATAGCCAATTAAGATCACTTTATTCATCATGTTTTTAGTTACCTTAAATTTGTATTTAAATATGTAAAAATCTTATCATAATTTGCTATTTTTATCAATTATTTCAAAAGGATAATATTATTTAATAACATATAATATTATGTTTTACGGCATATCTATACGATAAGGAGATCAAGGTAATTTATTTTGCTTTTTCTTTTCTATTTTCTTCATGAATTCCTTGAACTCTGTTAGATCTTTTTGTGAAAGGCACTTAAAATTTCTAACAAACGGGTTAGGCATTTCATGGTTAAGTGGATCAGAAGAGTTCATTGTAAAATTCTTACGACAAATATTTGCTTCTCTTCTCAAGATAGATGCCGTTTCTTCATTTAAAGCATATTTCTCAATGATCTTTTCTTCCATGTCAGCAGGTATGGGCTTTTTGCCAATTTCTACAGAAGATAAAAACGCTATAGATACTCCTAATTTATCAGCCATATCTAATAGACGTTCTGTTCGATCAATACGAATTTTACGTAATGTTTTGCCAAATGGTGTAAGCATTTGATTCAAGCTCCTATTAATGCAATCAAGCGATTTTCAATAATTTTTTGATTTTCTTGTTGATCTCATCAATGAGCGGTTCGTAATTGAGAACGCTTTTCGGAATAGCACCACCGTAAACCCAAGCTTTCACTTGCGCTTTGGTACTAAAATCCGCATTTTCTGGTATGGTGTAATACTGACCACCATCAAATTTTTCACACTCTCTCCTGCCATCTTCATATTCGTAGAGGTTGTAAAAATACTCTGCTGCTCCATCTCCCCATGGAACATAACCAACAGCTGTTGCCACAAACTTTTTTTGCATGGGCTGTTTACGTTGTGTTAAGAACAGACGTTGTAAAATTTGCATGTCTTTATCCTTAAATTTGCCAATAGGGTTATTTGACTCAAATTTGATCATATAGAGCGTTTTGTATTGCAGATATGTATTTCATCATAAAATCTTTAAATCGCTCTGTAAGGTGCCATTTTATTGATTTAAACGCATATCTATTCCCAAAATGATCAGCACTTTTCACTATTTTGCTAACTTGCAATGTTTTTCACTGTTCTCCCAAGACCATTTAAAACCTTTTCAAGCTCTTGTTTGTGAACAAGCGTTAATCGTCTAAAATGCTCTTTCGCTGTTTTTTCTTTGAGTGCTTTCACACGTGTGTTTTCAATTGCTCTACGTACACTTTCGGCTTTTGAAAGAAGGGTATTTTCTAGTGTCTGACAATAAGTTAAAAGCTCTCCACAAGTTGGCATAAATGTTTTTGATATCCCAATTGCTTGACCAGTTACGATATCTTCAACGCCCTTTTTCAGAGCATATGACGAAATGCGGTCCAGCATCATGCCATAGGATAAAACGACGGCTTTAGCGTCTGTATTCGCAGGGACTCTCATGCTTGAGAGTAGGAAAGAAGCTTGCTCAATTTGCTTAACTGAAGCTTTCACAGAGAGCAACGCTTGTAGACGATTGCAAGCATCTAAGGTTTGCGCTTCCTCCTGTTTCGTCAATGTATTCCCAGCTTTCAGCGTCAATGGATACCCCGGACTGATCATTTCCATAATCTTCTCCAGATGAGAGATGATCTCTGAGTTCGTTGAAGCCTTCTGCAAGCTGTTCTGTGAAAGTTTTCTGAGTGAATTTTCCATGATAACCACCTAACCGTTTTTCCTGTTCTAATCTTGCTTTTTTCTTTGCTAGCGTTCCGATAGGGCTTGTGACCCAATTGTACCAAGTCCTTTGCCAATCTCGTTTGTTTGCATTTTTACCTGGGTTTGCTATCCAGTAATTTGTGAACCGTTCGGTTTCTAACAGCGCCTCATCATGCGTTAATCCTTGATCGATTGCGTATTGCAAATTAGGTTCAAAATCCGCAGGCAATCGACAACCTCGATCAGTGTTAACCTGCTTGGCTTTTTTCGGAACGTTTTCTTGCTCGTGAAGGGGAGGTTGGGTTTCTGATGATGTTGCGTTTTGTTCTGATTGGCTTTGGAGGGTATCAACCTCTGTTGGCTCTTCAACCAAATCGTTTGTTTCTAAATTTTCAGAATTAATTTCTTTTTTTGCTAAAACGATAGTTTTAGTTTTTTTATATATATTGTTAATGTTATTGTTTATGTGTTGTCGTGATGAAGTCATCATGATGTCATCATGACTTCGTGATGAATTCGTCATGACTTCATCATGTTCTCTTGATAAGTTATCTTTCTGCTTATTTCTCCTAGTATTTGCGGCTTTTATAGCTTTTTCTGAAAGTCTATTTAAATTCTCATTGCAATTTTTTAATTCTTCTTCGACTTGTGCACTCCATAAATTTCCGTTTTCTAATTGAAGAATTAATTTTTTTCGAATGAGTTTTTCTAATGACTTTTTAAAAGCTGCTACTGAGCAGCCAACGGCGCGTGCTAAAACAGAAGTGTCGTCATAAATTGGTTCCTCTGCTCGATACATAAAAGCAGTGAGAGTGCTATAAGTAGCTTTCTCTGTGGCATCAGTACCAGCAAAGTCCATAATCCATTCTTGATAAAAATTACGTACCCAAGGCAATTTATTCGTCATAGTTGCCCTCCTGCTCTTGAGTAAAAGCAGCTTCTTTTAATTCTTTTTCAACACGCGTATTCCACAACCCATCATCTTTTTGGATAAGTTTATCATTTTTTATTAAGTATTCGACAATAGCTGCAAATTTTTTCTGCGAACAATTGCAAGCGCGTGCAAGCGTTTCAAAATCTGTTTTAAGTGGTGCTTTTTTTTCATACATGAGAACGAGAAGCGTCATATAAGCGCCCCTTTGCTCCAATGTCATTCCATTTGTACCACTTATCCAGTCATACAAATAAAATCTTACCCATGGCATACCATTAGACATGTGTACCCCCTTCTTTCTTTAAATATAAAATTGCCAAAGCATCTGCTTCGTTGTCATCTTTAGGCGTATGCCCTTTTGCACACACCGCTTTAATCATTTCTTCTTTTGAAGCATTACCCTTCCCTGTTGTCGCTTTCTTAATTGTACCAACTGGAATGCCTTCGTACGGTATCTGATGATGTTCACACCAAGCCGTTAAAGTTGCTAGAAAGCCACCGTAAACATGCGCTGCATCAGTCCCCACATGCCGGCGTACTTCTTCAAAATATACCGCGTCAATTTCATTAACAGATCTCTTTAGTTCAGAAAGCCACTTCTTAAAGCGCAGATAACGCATACCACCGCCTTCAAAACGGCGTGATTGAAAATGTTCTGTATCGCTTGTTATGTGACCATCAGCACCGCATATAGCCCAACCAGTCTTAGTCCCTAGATCAAGACAGAGAATGGTTTGTGCATGCGTGATCATAATCCCCCCTTAAGGTTGCTGTGTGTTTATGCGTGCGTTATGACAGAGCGCGTTGCGATTGCCTGTCTTGCAAAAATGTTTGTGAAAAAGTAACCTCCCAATGATTCTAAAAAAGTGGGGAGGTGACAGATGCAAGAATGGATAAATATATTTCTTACAGGTTTTTTGTCATTTATTGCATCTCTTTTAGTGGCACTTATTTTAAGACACAAAGACAAGAAAGGACTAGAAAAACAATTTATAGAACGCGACAAACAAACTGTAGCTCTTGAAAAGATTGCCATGTACTCAGAACAAAACGTGAAAATTTTATTAAAAGATAAAGATATACGTACTTTGAAAGAGCTACTACATATTGAAGCAGACTTTGATTTACTAGAAACAGAACAAGGTATTTCACGTATCGCTATAAGGATGCATATTACAAACTTAGCAAACCAAGCTATTGTAATGAGAAAGATAAAAATATCTGAAAAAAATCTCTTTAAATTTTGTATACGTGCTATTGTCTTTCCTAGATATCTTGATCCTTTCGGTGATATTCTTTCAATCATCAGAACAACTAATAAGCATGTTAACTTATATCTAGAAGATATAAAATCTAATACTAACCCAGAATTTGCTTCAAATTTATTTGTTATACCTGCCCACAAATACACTGCTTTTGATCTCCTAATAAATTGCCCCGAGGATCAAACTCAAAGCGTTGCGGATTTTACCCTTGATTACACATTACAAAAAAATCCAGATGAATTAATCACTGCTGATTTTTGGACATCATCAGCTCACACAAGGCAAACGTATAATAAAATTCTTCCTGGAGATTTTTTTCCATAGCTGCATTGCGTAGACATTCCTTTTGATAGGGGTCTATAACTTCTACATCTGCTACATGTTGTAGTGGAATAGTTTCGCCTGGACGGACTTTAAATGTAGGTGAGGTGAGGAAAAACCTTGGTTTGAACCTGTCTATTTTCGATGACATATCTTCCATTAATCGCATGTATTGTTGCAATATTTTAATCAGTGCTTCTCGTTCCTTAGTTGTTTCCATGAGAATTTTGAAGCACCTTTGATGTTGCTGAATAATGAAAAAGAATAGTAATAATATACTAGGGAGTATGACTAAGACGTTTAATATTCCCATTATTGTATTTTGGCTCATTGACTATCTCCATTCTCAATTTTCGTATTACAACCTATTAATCTACAAATCCGTGTGTAAAGTTTCTTCAATATCCCGTTTCTCATGATCTTTCTTCTTATGAGTGTGAATGGTGCTGCTGGTGTTCGTTATTATCTGTAGGAGCAGGTGTGAAAGCAGGCATAGAACTGTTCTTTAATTGTTGTAGTTTCAGATAACTTTTTAATGATAATCCTTTGCCTTGTTCCCAACGACAAACAGAAGCTTGCTTAACGCCTAAAAGGTCTGCTAATTCCTTTTGTGTTAGAGATAAACACTTTCGGATAGATTTAATCTTTAATTTTTCCTCTGTGCCCATTTGAATTGAATCCATTATCTTTAACCATATACGCAATTGTATACAATTAAATTAAAAAAACAATAGATTTTTTTAAATTTAAAAATCATAAGTGATTAATTATGACAAAAAACATCATTGCTACATTGCAAATATTGCAATCTGAATTTGGTCTCAGCCAACAAGATCTTGCAGAGAGATTAAATGTAACCCAAGCAACCATATCAAGATGGTTGGGGAGTGAGTCAGATCCGAGAGGTTCACATAGAGATGCAATTCTAGAACTATATAAAAGCTTAAAGGGCTATAACCAAATTACTACACTCGTTCCTATTATGGGGTATGTAGGAGCAGGACTAGAGATTGATACAGATGTTGAGCAAATTCCAGAAGATGGGCTTGAAACAGTTGAAATACCATTTGATTTACCTTTTGAAGCATTAGGTTTCATGGTTCGTGGAGATTCCATGTATCCTGTATATAAAGATGGTGATTTAATTGTAGTTAAACATCTGCAAACAAAGCCAGTAAGCGATTATTATGGTGATGAAGTTGTTGTTCTAACAGAAGATAATAAGCGATTTATCAAACAAATTACTCGTTCTCTAGAGGGCATTGTACTTAAATCATGGAATGCAGACCCTATTAAAAATGCTAAGATAAAATGGGTTGGAGAAATAGTTGCAATACTACCACGTAAATCTTATCGTCCACTTATGAAATAAGTCCAGCAAAGCTTTTGATTCTATTATTCTGAAGCTAATATTTATACACAAATGTAAAAAAAGTGGAATATTCGTAATTTTTCTCTTGATTTTATTTATACGTTTGCGTATAAGGATTATACCAATTAACACAAACAATTGCCAAGAGGCGTTAGGGAGGGGAAATTATGGAAAAGCCAATTCTTATTAATTCCAATGAAATTTTATTAGTTACCTACGATGATGATCAAAACATTGGTCGGTCAGGACCGCTTGATGCAAGCCAAATTCTAAGCATTGTTGATGAGGGAGATGATGCCATCCAAATCTTTCGTATAAATCCTTCTGAAAAGAGTTGTGAAGACATTTCCGAACAGATTGCAGAAGCATATGTAAAAGAAAATATCGACCATCTCTATGAGGAGAGGGAAGTTCATTACTTTATACGTGAAAGTGATATCTACAATGAAATTTTAGAAGAGATCGCAGAAGAAAAAT
>NZ_JAQISY010000043.1:0-7805 GCF_028618465.1 Bartonella sp. MM73XJBT
CACGAATGGTGGTATTGTTAAGAACAATTACCAGAATGTTGCTGATGCTTTTGATGCTGTTGATACTTCTATCACAGATATCTATAGTCAGATTAACAATGTAACAGGCAATAGTCTTGTTAAATGGGATGAAAATCAGAAACTTATCACTATTGGTGCGCAAAAAGATGGCACAAAAATCAGTATTGCCAACTCTAATGGCCAAAATCGAGTTATTTCTGGTGTTGCAGATGGTAACCTGGGAAAGGCTTCAACTGATGCTATTAATGGCAGCCAGATTAATAAGATATCAGGAGATATAGCACAATTCTTTGGTGGAGATGCAGCATTTCAGGATGGTACTTTTGTAGGTCCAAGATATAATTTATCTACAGTTTCTGCAGATGGTAATGTAGAACAGAAGACCTTTGACAATGTTGGTGATGCTTTAACAGGGCTTGATGCGAATGTCAAAAATGTCAATAAACATGTACAATATGTAGACAATAAATTTAATAAGTTCTCTCAAGATGCCCTCTTGTGGGATGATGGGAAGAGAGCATTTTCTGCACGCCATGAAAAAGGTGAAGGTAAAACAGACAGTAAAATTACCTCTCTTTTGAAGGGTGATGTTACGGAAGATTCAACAGATGCCATCAATGGTTCTCAGCTTTATGCGATGGGTTATAAGATTGCTAATTATTTTGGCGGTGGTGCGCATTATGAGAATGGAAAGTGGATTAAGAATCCTGAGTTTAAAGTTACTGAGCGCAATGAGAATGGTGATCTCGCTCAGGGAATATATTATAATGTTGCGGATGCTTTTGGAGGAATCGACAATTCTATCACAGACATCTATAATCAAATTAACAATGTGACAGAAAATAGTCTTGTGAAGCAAGAAGGAGAGAATGGCCTTATCACTGTTGGTAAAGAAACGGGTGGTACAAAAATCAGTATTGCAAATAAAAATAATCAAGAGAGAACTATTTCTGGTGTGAGAGAAGCAACACTTTCTATAACATCAACAGAAGCAGTCAATGGTTCTCAGCTCTTTAAGACTAATGAAAACGTCACCACTGTTACTAATAACTTATCGAAAGTTGCTCAAAATACATCGAAGTACTTTGGTGGCAACACAGATGTACTGAACGGTGTAGAGCCCACCTTCCTTATTGATGGAGATTCATATAATAATGTCACAGAGGCTTTCACGGGGGTGAATGTTTCTATCCATAAGATTGATAATAAAATCTCTAATTTGGAAAAAAATAATCTTGTGAAGCAAGAAGGAGGTGTAACAAGTATTATCACTATTGGTAAGGATACCGCTGGTACTGAAATCAATATTGCAGGTGTTGGTAAGGTAGCACGCAAGATTTCTGGTGTGCAGGCAGCAGAGAAGGGCGATGAAGCTGTTAACAAAAGTCAACTTGATAAAAGCATAAAGGATATTACTAAAGATATTGAGACAGTAACTGCTGCTGCGGTTCTCTATGATAAGAATGACGATGATAGTGTTAATTATGGTAGCGTAACTTTGGGTGGTGATAAGAACAACGGACCGGTTGCTCTTCATAACGTGAAAGATGGTAGCATTTCTGAAAATTCCCACGATGCAATCAATGGTAGTCAGATTAATAAAATATCAGCAGATATTGCAAAGTTTTTTGGAGGTGGTGCAAAGTTTATTAACGGTGCTTTTGAAGGGCTGAAATATACTTTATCGGCTATTGTAGATGGTGAGGTAGGGCAGGCTAATTTTTATGACGTTGGTTCAGCTTTAAAAGGTCTTGATAAAAATGTTAAAGATGTGAATCAACGCTTAACAAATGTATCTAATGAGTTTAATCAGAACATTGAAGATTTATCTAAAGATGCTTTACTGTGGGATGATGATGAAGAAGCATTTGTTGCACGTCATGAAAAAGATGGCAAGAAGACAAACAGCAAGCTTAAATATCTCGTAGATGGTGACATTTCTGTAGATTCAACGGATGCAATTAATGGCAGCCAGCTTTATTCCGTAAGTAATCAACTTGCTGCTTATTTTGGCGGTGGTGCTAAATATGAAAATGGCCAATGGACAGCACCTCAATTCAAGATTGTTCAAGTTAATGCTGATGGTACGACGGTTGAGAAAACCCATGATAATGTTGCTGATGCTTTTGGGGACGTCAATCAAAATATGTCAAATATTAATAATCGTATTGATGATGTCATCAACAAGGGCGATTCAGATGCGTTAAAGTGGAATAAGGAAAAGGGAGCTTATGATGCTACTCGTGATGGAACGCCAAGTAAGATTATTAATGTAGCTGATGGTAAAATTGCAAAAGGTTCCAAAGATGCAGTTAATGGCGGACAGCTTTGGCAAACCAATGAGCGTGTTGCAAAAGTTGAAAATCGTGTTGAGATTATCGACAAAAAAGTTGATAATATTTCCAATACGATTGAGGATATTGGTGATACAATTACCAATATTAATGTCAGAGTTGATAATATTGACGACAAGGTTAACAACATTGCTGAGGATGCTGTTCGCTATGACAGAGATGAAAACGGTAAAAAAACCAATAAAATCACTTTGAAAGGTGGCGATCCTAGTGAACCTGTAATGATTGATAATGTTGCGGATGGCCGCATTGAAAAGAGTTCGAAAGAAGCTGTAAATGGTGGACAACTCCATGACTACACCAAAGAACAGATGAAAATCGTTCTCGATGAATCAAAGAAATACACAGATCAACGGGTAAATAATATCGTTATTGATGCGATTGACGATGCTGTTGATAAGTCTAAACATTATACCGATATGAAGTTTAATGCTTTAAATTACAGCATTGAGGGAGCACGAAAAGAAGCGAGACAAGCAGCAGCTATTGGTTTAGCAGTAGCTAACTTACGCTATAATGAAACACCTGGAAAATTAAGTGTTGGATTTGGGAGTGGTTTATGGCGTAGCCAATCTGCCTTTGCCTTTGGTGCTGGTTATACATCAGAGAAGGGAGATATTCGGTCTAATGTATCTATCACCACTTCCGGGGGTCATTGGGGTGTAGGCGCGGGATTCAATATGACTCTGAACTGATCTAAAAACTTTTCTTAAATCCACTCTTTGCCCTTGCTTTGATGAAGCAGGGGCATTCTAGTAAGAGCTTTAAAATCCATTTTAATGAAGTGAAAAATCTTATCCGTGAACAATAAACCGTCTCTTAAAAGGCTGATCCATAAGCATAAAGATTGTGTCAACTTCACAGAAGATACAATTAAACAAACGATGCGTCATATTTGATAAAAACTAAAACGTATTTAATTATGAAAATCACTTTTTTATGTTTCTCACATTGACTTTCACAAATAGGCTCCTAATTCCCCTTAAAGGTGATGTAGCAATAACAGCTTATATCTTGTTTTATTTATAGTCTAAAAACACGCTGTAAAAGCACAAATACACAAAGAAAAGACAGAGCTTTAAAACTCTAGAATGTGTCTTTTGTGTTTAAAAAGTATTATTATGAGGGGGGTATTATGAAAAAATTATATACAACACAAACGGCATGTGATTTAAAATTTTCTCGTTCACATGATAGGACCTCGTTTTTTAAAGGAGTTTTATTGGGCACTGCGGTGGTCTTATTTTTATCAAATGGTTCTCCTGTTTTTTCAGCAAAACTTGATTTAACAAAAGTATCTCTTGAAAGTGTAAAGAATACTGCTGTGGTTTATCCCCAAAGCATTATCTCTGCATATGATTACTATGATGGTGATGAGAAAAATGATTTAACAGCATTGAATGTGGCAATGATGGCAAAAGTTGACGCTTCTGATGACTATGCAATTTTTTTAACCAAAACCGTTTCTGCTATAAGCAATGAAGATCCTATTGTGAATGTTTTGAGGACAGATGGCAAAAACTCATTGGAAAGAACATTAGATGCAGGCGGGCAATTTGTCGCTGATAATCGTGTAGTCCAAAATTTTGCACAGCATGGTGAGAATACAGCGATTATTGATGCATTCAATCCTTTGCGTAATGACTCTATGGTTAGAATGCAGCGCGGTACCGGACTACAACGTGACGGCGTAGAAGGTACGAGTGTCATATTTGGTAATAATATAACAAAGGATAAAAAGCTCCATTCTAATAGTGATATTGTTGCTATTGGTGCTGAGATAAAAGTATCTGCGGCAGATACGGTTGCTGTTGGTTATGGTGCGCAGGTGGATAATAGCTTTACTGTTGCTGTAGGTCATTTGGCGTACGCTGTAGGTGAAAAAAGTATCGCAATAGGTGGCGAAGGTAGAAGTGGTAGTAAACCAGTTCCTTCTGAGGGACGTACAATAGCGACGGGCGTAGAATCAATTGCTATTGGACATCGTGCTAAGGCTGATAGTGAGGGATCTGTAGCTTTGGGTGCTTATACAAAAACGACGGTAAAATTAGGTGTTGCTCTTGGAGATGAGTCTGTAGCTGATGTTGCTGCTGGCGCTATCGGTTACAGTTCTTTAACTAAGAGCGTTGCAGATTCTAATAGCATCGTTTGGGCGAGCACGTTAGCTGCGGTGAGTGTTGGTGATACTAAATTAAAAAAAACGCGCCAGATTGTAGGAGTGGCAGCTGGTAGCGACGATACTGATGCCGTTAATGTTGCGCAGCTAAAAGCGTTAGAATTGTACGTAGACCAAGGTTGGAAGCTATCAGTTGGAGGGAAAGATGCTACAAAGGTTGGTATAACGGGCGTAGTAGATTTATCAACAGAAAGTAACAATCTTAAGATTACAAAAGGTGAAGAAGATAATAATGTCAAATTTGATTTAGCTGATAGTATTACAGTGACGAAAGTTACCGCAGGAAGAAGCACTATGAGTGATGATGGCTTTCTGTTTGCTGATGGGGCTAGAATAACTGTGGATGGCATTCATGCTGGTGATAAAACGATTAAAGGAGTAGCGGCAGGGGAAGAAGATACCGATGCAGTGAATTTTGCACAGCTACAAGAGACAAAAGATCAAATAGTAAAAAATAGTCTTGTCAAGCAAGATGAGGGAGAAGCAGGTAGGATCACCATAGGTAAAGAGACAGGTGGTTCTGTAATTAATGTTACAAACAAATCAGGTGATGCTCGTACAATTTCCGGTGTGAAGGCAGCAGAGAATGATGATGAAGCCGTTAATAAAAAACAACTCGATGGTCAGATTGCAGATATTGTTGACACCGTAAAAAGTAATAGCCTTGTTAAGCGAGAAGAAGAGACAAATCGTATCACCATTGGTAAGGAAATAGAAGGCGCAGAGATTAATATTACAAATAAATCAGGTGAAGACCGGACTATTTCTGGTGTGAAAGCAGCAGAGAATGATGATGAAGCTGTTAATAAAAAACAACTCGATGGTGAAATTGCAGATATCACGGACAATATTAAGGTCATTAAAGAAGCAAATAGCTTTGCTGTCCTCTACGATAAAAATACAGATGGCACTGTCAATTATAATAGTGTGACTTTAGGTGGTGATAAGACTACGGCACCAGTTGCACTCCATAATGTACAAGCTGGTATAATTGCAGAGGGGTCGCATGATGCAATCAATGGTAGCCAGATTGAAAAAATATCCCGAGATGTAGCAAACATTTTTGGTGGTAATGCGGAATTTAGTGAAGGTACTTTGTTCGGTCCACTCTATCATTTATCGCAGATTTCTGAAGATGGTGTAGTATCTAAGGATCATAATAATGTTGGTTCTGCTTTGACAGGGCTTGATGAAAATATCAACAATGTGAATAGCCGCTTAACACATGTAGCCAATGAGTTTACTCAGAAAATTGATGGTTTTTCTAAAAATTCTCTGTTGTGGAGTGATGATGAGCAGGCATTTGTAGCGCAGCATGGAGAGGGAAGAACAAATAGCAAAATTAAGTTTCTTGCCAATGGAGATATCACAGAAGATTCAACTGATGCCATAAATGGTTCGCAACTCTTTTCTACCAATCAGACAGTAGTTAAACTAGTTACGGCTTTTCATGAGGCAAACAAGAATATATCAAAGTATTTTGGTGGTGGTGCAGACGTATCTAACGGTAAGGCGCCCACTTACACCATTCAAGGCAAACCACATGATAATTTTGAATCTACTTTTAATGCTGTTGATAATTCTATCACGAAGATCCAAAATCAGATTGCGGATGTGACAAAAAGTAGCCTCGTTAAGCAAGAAGACAATGAGGGTGCCATCACCATAGGTAAGGCAACAGGTGGTTCTGTAATTAATATTACAAACAAATCGGGTGAAGACCGGACTATTTCTGGTGTGAAGGCGGCTGTTGCGCACAATGAAGCTGTTAATAAAGCCCAGCTTGATAAAAGTATAGAGAAGATTTCTAAGGATATTAATTTGGCAAGTGCTGCTGCTGTCCTCTACGATAAAAATACAGATGGAACCATTAATTATAAGAGTGTGACTTTAGGTGGTGATAAGACTACGGCACCAGTTGCACTCCATAATGTAGAAGCTGGTATAATTGCAGAAGGGTCGCATGATGCAATCAATGGTAGCCAAATTAATAAAATATCTGGAGATATAGCGAATTATTTTGGTGGAGATACATCATTTGAGAATGGTACCTTTAAAGGACTAAAATATAGTTTATCTTCTATTGTTGAAGATGGTCAGGTAGCAAAAGTGAACTATTATGACGTTGGCTCTGCTTTGGATGGTCTTGATGCGAATGTGAAGAGTGTGAATACGCATCTGACGAATGTAGTCAAAGATGTTAATGAAAAAATCACGAATATTACTCAAGAAGTTAAAGGGGATGCCTTGTTGTGGAGCGATGATGATCAGGCATTTGTAGCGCAGCATGGAGAGGGAAGAACAAATAGCAAAATTAAGTTTCTTGCCAATGGAGATATCACAGAAGATTCAACTGATGCCATAAATGGTTCGCAACTTTTTTCTACCAATCAGAATATTACTACTGTTACGAATAATCTAGCAAAAATTTCTCAAAATACATCTAAATATTTTGGTGGTGGTGCAGACGTATCTAACGGTAAGGCGCCTACTTACACCATTCAAGGCAAACCACATGATAATTTTGAATCTACTTTTAATGCTGTTGATAATTCTATCACGAAGATCCAAAATCAGATTGCGGATGTGACAAAAAGTAGCCTCGTTAAGCAAGAAGACAATGAGGGTGCCATCACCATAGGTAAGGCAACAGGTGGTTCTGTAATTAATATTACAAACAAATCGGGTGAAGACCGGACTATTTCTGGTGTGAAGGCGGCTGTTGCGCACAATGAAGCTGTTAATAAAGCCCAGCTTGATAAAAGTATAGAGAAGATTTCTAAGGATATTAATTTGGCAAGTGCTGCTGCTGTCCTCTACGATAAAAATACAGATGGAACCATTAATTATAAGAGTGTGACTTTAGGTGGTGATAAGACTACGGCACCAGTTGCACTCCATAATGTAGAAGCTGGTATAATTGCAGAAGGGTCGCATGATGCAATCAATGGTAGCCAAATTAATAAAATATCTGGAGATATAGCGAATTATTTTGGTGGAGATACATCATTTGAGAATGGTACCTTTAAAGGACTAAAATATAGTTTATCTTCTATTGTTGAAGATGGTCAGGTAGCAAAAGTGAACTATTATGACGTTGGCTCTGCTTTGGATGGTCTTGATGCGAATGTGAAGAGTGTGAATACGCATCTGACGAATGTAGTCAAAGATGTTAATGAAAAAATCACGAATATTACTCAAGAAGTTAAAGGGGATGCCTTGTTGTGGAGCGATGATGATCAGGCATTTGTAGC
>NZ_JAQISY010000044.1:0-7767 GCF_028618465.1 Bartonella sp. MM73XJBT
CGGTTTTGGTAGCATTTGCTCCGGCTTTTGAACGCCAGTAATCTCGAAACTTTGCGATCTCAATTTTGATACGCTCTGGTGGCAAGCCCTCTGCAAGTGCAAAATCGTAATCGGGTTCGAAATCATCGGGTAATCGACAGCCTCGATGAGCTTTTGAACGTTTTGTTTTTTTGGGAACGCTTTCTTGCTCGTGAATGGGAGGTTTGTTTTCTACACCTGCTTCGATTTGTTCTGATTGGCTTTCAACAGCAGCAACTTCTGTTGGTTCGTTAACCAAATCGGTTGTTTCTAAATCTTCAAAATCGATTTCTTTTTTTGATAAAACGATAGTTTTATTTTTTTTATTATATATGTTTGTATTGTTTGTATTGTTTGTTATAGCATCACAAGCATCATGCTTAGCATCCTTAAGCATGCTGTTAGCGTCATGCTTAATATCACAAGCATCTTTTGT
The DNA here is from genome assembly GCF_028618465.1 of Bartonella sp. MM73XJBT. Lineage (NCBI taxonomy): Bacteria > Pseudomonadati > Pseudomonadota > Alphaproteobacteria > Hyphomicrobiales > Bartonellaceae > Bartonella > Bartonella sp. MM73XJBT. The sequence continues at coordinate 455 of NZ_JAQISY010000044.1, forward strand.
ATTTTTATCCCATCTTGCCTTCGCTGCCTTCTGCGCTCTCTCTGAAAACTTATTCAAATTCTCATTAGAGTTGTTGAGTTCCTCTTCAACCTGTAAACTCCATAAACGACCGTCTTCTAAACGTATCAGTTTCTCATCACTCAATAAAAAATCTAGCGCTTTATTAAAAGCTTTTACTGAACAACCAGAAATGCGTGCTAATATAGAGGCATTCTCAAGAATTGGCTGTCTCTTCTTATACATAAGCAATATCAACATCATATAAGTCGATATTTGATGCGACGTCATTCCACTAGCATCAGATACCCAATCAGAAGGAAAACAACGAACCCAAGCTAACTTAGTTGACATATTTCCCCTCCTGTTCTTTATTATTTAGATCTTCATTGAAGTTATTAAGTTCTTCTTCAACTTTTAAACTCCATAAACGACCATCTTCTAAACGTATGATCTTCTCATCACGTAATAAGATGTCTAATGTCTTTTTTAGAATTCTCACTGAACAACCTGCCCACCTTGCTAATTTGGGAGCATCTTCAATAATAGGGCGGCGTTCTTCGTACATATATAAAACAAGAGTCATATAAAGACCCTTTTCCACTATGCTCATGCCACTAACATCAACAATCCATTGTGAAGAAAAAAGCCTCGTCCATGGCAACTTAGTTGACATACTTCACCTCCCTTTCTTCATTATCATTGCAAATGAAATTATCTAGCTCTTCATTAGAGTTATTGAGTTCCTCTTCAACTTGTAAACTCCACAAACGACCATCTTCTGAAAGAACAATGTGTCCAGTTTCTAATAAAAGATCTAATGCTCTCTGAAATCTTTTCACTGAACAGCCTGCCAATAAAGATAACACTTTAAAATTATTTGTAAGCGGCTCTCCAGTGCGAAGCATTTGAAATCGCAACTTAACATATATGAAACCTTCAAAAGGAGGCAAATATGCAAGATCAAGTAGCCACTTGTCTGCAAAAAGCCTCGTCCATGGCAACTTAGTTGACATGCATTGCCTCCTCTCTTTTCTTACTCCACCTTATATGCGCTGCTTTTGAAGCCCTTTCTGAAAGTTTACTGATGCTATAATCAAAAGCTAATGACCTATGCCATAAGTTCCCATTCTCTAAACGCGTGATGTAACCCATGCTTATTAAAGTCTCTAATGTCTTTTGAAACGTTTTTACTGAACACCCACACCAACTCGATAAATAAGACGCATTATTGATAAGAGGCGCTTTCTTATCATTCATAAGCAACAAAAGGGTTGTATAAACAGCTTTCTCTGTTGCTTTTAAGCCCATAAGCTCTTTTAAAAACTTATCTGTACTAAACTTTACACACGCTACTTTATTACTGGACATCATTCGTGATCTCCCTTTCTTTAATTAAATGTAAAATTGCTAAAGCATCCGCTTCATTATCATCACAAGGTGCGTGTCCTTTTGCACGCATTGCCTCTATCATCTCTTCTTTCGACGCATTCCCTTTCCCTGTTGTCGCTTTCTTAATCGTACCAACTGGAATGCCTTCATACGGTATCTGATGATGTTCACACCACGCTGTTAACGTTGCTAACAAGCCACCGTAAACATGCGCTGCATCGGTACCAACATGACGCCTCACCTCTTCAAAATACACCGCGTCAATGCCATCTGCTGTCTGCTTTATTTCTGTAAGCCATCTCTTAAAGCGTAAATAACGCATCCCACCGCCTTCAAAACGGCGTGATTTAAAATCAACGGTGCCACTAGTGATACCACCATCCTCACCACAAAGCGCCCACCCTGTCCTCGTACCTAGATCAAAACAAAGGATTGTATGAGACATTTAAATCACCTCTATCTGCTTTATGTGTGGTGCTTTAAACGACTTCTCTGCACACAATTTTGCTGCAATTCACACAATAGGAAATGTTAGGGTTAGATAATTTTTTGATTAGATGATTTTGCTCGTCTATTGTTTTGTCTTTTTCATCTAGCTCTTTTCTAAGCATTTTTATGGTTTTAAAAGCGCTATAAGCTGCATAACAAGATATAATAAGTGCAATAAAACCCATCTCTCTCCTCACTTACTTTTCTTCTTATTCTTATGAGAAGGCTTTTTTACAGATGCATCACGCTGCTTAAGCTCTTCTTTAAGCTTCTCTATTTCTGCATCGCGTGATTGAACTTCTGCTTTTAGTTCATCTATAATTTCGTTCTTCCGTTTGAACGCTTCATCATACGCATCTATCTTTTGATGCAGTTCTTTAAGATCCGCATCACATTCATCAATGGTCTGCTTGGTTTTCTTTAAAAACTTGATATCTTTTTCTGCAATTTCTCTCTCAAGCTCTGCAATTTGGACTTGAAACTTTTCAATCTGCCCTGCAAGTTGCTTAAACTTATCCCGATAATGCAATGCAAAACGAAACATCACCCCGCTAAAAAGCAAAGCTCCAAACACCACAAACACAACTATCGCTATCATTTCATGTGAACTCATCTTGATCTCCATTAATTTTTATGAGAGCGGTCATCACAACCAATCTGTTTTGCCTCGCATTCCATTAAGAAAAGCAGGCAACAAGCCGCATGTGCCAAGTGTGATAAATCACTCTCAGCATCCTTCTTTTCTCCACCAAACCATGCTAATAAATGACGCAAAGCTGCTCCGTGAAACCGGCTCCAATGCATGCCATTACGCCAGTTGTTGGCTCCGTATTTCTTTGCTCCAAACTCTAAAACACGACCGATTTCCATCAGTGCTAAAGGCGGTATAAGATCTACACGAGGCTTACCATCATCATTCTTATGCGCTTCATTTGCGTTCTTTGAAGGTAGGTAAACTTCATCGTTATCTCGAAAATATTCAGTACCTTTAACCTCACCATAACCAAAAATCTTGGCATTACCAGAAAACCCGCCTCCTCCATAGATCACAGCCTTCCCCGCAACCCAGCAATTGCCATAGTGTGATAAGTTGATTTCATTTTCTATAAAACCACCCAAATCACCCGCTTTAACATCTCCAAAATCCTTTAATGCTCTAATTCTGTGAAGTGTTTTTCCATCAACTTCAATTGTCTCATCAGTAAGTTCGTATTTCTTTTTTACAGACATCATCATCTCCTAAGGCTGCAAACGGTCGCACGCGCTATCAACGCCACTGCTCTTGCAAATTTTCGACAATGGGGGGCTGGCTTGCTCACATAATGATTTTAAAAGATAAGCAACCGCTCCTCTTGAAGGAACGCCATATTTTTCCCAACGCCATACCGTTGATTTGTTAACGCCTAATAACGCCGCCATTTCGTCCAGCGTAAGATTAAGCTGTTTTCTTAGTTTTTTTACTTCTGTCTTATCCATAAAAAATAATGTGCAATATGCACAGACAAAAGTCAAGTCGAAAAGCACATATAATATGTGCATTATGAATGGAAAGGAGTTGACAGAATGCAAGAACAAAAGCCCGATCAAGCTATACGCTTAACAGAAGCAAGAATTGCCAAAGGATTTAAATCTGCTCGAGCTGCCGCTCAATATTATGGCTGGTCATATTACACTTATATACAACATGAACAAGGAGTTCGCGGTATCAATAAAGCCGCAAGTCGATACGCAAAAGCTTTTAACGTAAGTACAGGTTGGTTATTGACTGGTGAAGGACAGGGTATAAAAACAAAATCTACAACTGCTCTTTCAGACCGCGAACTTCAAGAAGAAGTTTTTAATGCTCTAAAAGATATATCTCCTGAAAAACAGCAGTGGCTTCTTCGCATTTTAGATACTTTAAAAGACGAAGAATAATAATTAATCTTCTCTTTTTATCTATACTAAGCTTATTCACTGCCTCCATTATAAGATAAGCGGTATCATTCATTTTATATATCCTAAAATAATATATTACTTACATAGATATGTTCATCTTGCACATTTTTTTGTTGACATATGTGCAATATGCGCATACATATGCCTCATATCTTATAAATTAGCTACTGCCAATAGGCTCTATGGAGGCAATTGTGGAAAAACCAGTTTTCATAAATTCTGATGAAATTCTCTTAGTCATTTGCGAAGATGAAACAGAAAACCTCGCGCAATATGGACCTTTCTTCGAAGAAAAAGACATTATCGACTTTATTAATGAAGCCGATAATGCCGTCCAAATCTTCCGCGTTGAACCCGCAACTAACCGGTGTGAAGATATCTCTGAAGAGATCGCTGAGTTCTATGTAAACCATAACAGAGAGCATCTTAATAAGCACTCTAAGGTTCATAGCTTTATTCGGGAAAGTGAAGCTTTCAATCAACTTTTAGATGATTTAGCCAAAGAAGAATACACTGATAAAGTCTACGGGACTTATGAAGAGCAAAACAGTTTACGCCCTTCCGATGTCCTTCCAGACTATCCAAATTACTCAATATACTCAAAGCGTTTCTAACAGCGCCACCATTCTCCCTCGTTAAATTCATTGGAGTAAACCTATGAACACACATGACAATAATAATGAAGAGAATGAACACTATCTCCTATCAGAAGATGAAGTAAAAGACAGAACCGGTTATGTCCAAATGGTGAGTGCCCATGCTATGCATAAACGCTTACAATTAAAAAAAGATTTTGACACTTGGTTTAATGAACATGTCGAAAAACTTAATCTGAAAGAGGGCGTGCATTTTATTTTTGTAAAAAAAGAAGGCGATAGAAAAAAGGTTTGTAAAAAATCTGAAATCGACCCAAACGCTACGGATAGTCATCTCTTTAAAATTTACGCAGCAAAAGAAGTGCTCGAAGCAGAACCGCATCGAAACCAAGTGGTCATCTTAAAACAAATATTGAGTCCTTATTGGTAACTAACGAGGAGATCAGAAAAATGGATAATCCTATCGCTATCGCAAAGAACACCATTAACGAAGAAATCGTTCAAACCGTCAATGCTCGTGACTTGCATGCTTTTTTAGAAAGCAAACAAGATTTCTCTACTTGGATAAAAAAGCGTATCATGACATATGCTTTTCTTCAGGGCAAAGACTTTATTCGCTTCCACAAAAAAATGGAGGCGAACAATGCCATAGCAGTAGACTATTATCTCACTTTAGACATGGCAAAAGAACTCGCCATGGTAGAGCGTAATAAAAAAGGTAAGCAAGCAAGAGAATATTTTATCGAATGCGAACGGCGTGCAAAGCAAATAACACCAGCACAAATCGATTATTCAAGTCCACAAGCTATGATTGGCTTTTTGAATTACCTACAAGGACAAATTGATCAAAAAGACAGTATTATTGAAGACTTAACACCAAAAGCCATGGCTCTTGAAAGCTTGCAACGCGCAGATGGGCTCTTCGGTCTTACTGAAGCCGCTAAAGTTCTTGAGATACAACCAAAACAATTCATTCAATTTTTGCAGCAAAAAGGTTGGGTTTATCGACGCACTTTCGGGGCTCCTTTGTTACCTTACCAAGATAAAATCCAAAAAGGATTGATGGATTGCCCAACCCAAACCATTCAAACTTCAGAAGGGACTGAAAAAGTCGTACCTGCTGCAAAAATAACCACTAAAGGCATCGGTGTGCTCTCTCAAGAGCTTAAAAGACAATGCATGCATTAAAAGGACAACTAAGATGACAAATTCCACTTTTTTAACAACCATAGCAAGTAAATATGGCTTCTCTCATGACGAGTTTCGAAAGACTATTATCAAAACTTGTATCAATCAGCACTTCTCTGATGAAGAATTCGCTGCTTTTATCTCTGTTGCTAATACTTATGGACTGAATCCTCTCACTAAAGAGATCTATGCTCTCCCTAAACGAGGCGGCGGCATTATACCTGTTGTCTCTATCGACGGGTGGATTAAGATCATTAAGTCTAATCCTCAATTTGATGGCATGACATTTCAAGACCAACTCGATAAAGAGGGTAATCTCATTGCTATCAAATGTGCTATTCGTCTCAAAGGCATTAAAGATCCTATCGAAGTCACTGAATATTTAAATGAATGCAAACAAAAAAGTGACACTTGGCAAAAATACCCTGCTCGTATGTTACGCCATAAAGCTACGATACAATGCGCTCGCTATGCTTTCGGGTTTTCTGGCATTTATGAAGAAGATGAAGCTAAACGTATTAATGACACCACACCTGTACAACTTGTTTCTTATGAGATGCTTGAACAAATCAAAGGGTTAATTAAAGAAACTGAAACAAATGAAGATAATCTTCTCTTTTACGCAAAGGTAGAAAACCTAACAGATCTGTCTTGTGAAAAAGCACAAGAGGTTTTAGAGCTGTTGGAAAAAAAGAAAAATATTCAAAGAGAAAGAGCTCTACAATATCTCCCACAACAAGAACAAACAGATACACCTACACAAGATGCCGAATATATTCATATCCAAGATCTTGAATATGCTCCAATGTCTCACGAACAACAAACGGCGGTGTGAAATGCAACAAAGAACAGCAGAATGGTTTCAAGCCCGTTTAGGTAAAGTCACCGCTTCAAATATTTATAACATACTTAGCAAAACAGCAAAGGGAACGCCTACAAGCAAATATGAAGATTACAAAATCAAACTCATGACAGAGCGTTTAACTGGAGAAATAAGTCAATCTTATATAACACCCGCTATGCAATGGGGTATTGAGCATGAAGAGGAGGCTCTCAAAGAATATGCTTTCATTTATGATACACAAATCACTCAATGTGGCTTTATTCAACACCCTACAATTCAAATGGCAGGGGCAAGCCCCGATGGACTGATTGATAAAGATGGCTTAATCGAAATCAAATGTCCTCAATCAAGCAACCATTTGCGCTTCTTTATGGATAATGAGATCAAACCGGAATATCTTGCACAAATGCAATTCCAAATGGCTTGTACGGGACGTAAATGGTGTGATTTTATCAGTTATGACCCACGTTTTACGGGCAATTCATCTCTCTTTCGTATGAAAATCAAACGCATCCACCGTGATGACAAACAAATTGAACAAATCAATCAAGCGGTTGAAAGCTTTTTAACTGAAATAGAACAAGAGATCCAAAGAATCTCAACAAAAGCCGCCTAATCGCTTATGGGGGTGCTTTGTTCATTGTATGCCTCCTAGCACCCCCGCCCCTTTCATAACAAATTTCAATCAATTCGTGATTCACGACACGGATAAATTGCATCTTAAATGTAAGGAGAAATATATGGCGCCTCGTCCAGCTACCATAACACAACCAGCCATTGCACGTGCTTTAAGAGAAGCTAAAAAGCAAGGGTGCGAACTCATAGAAATCAAACCTACTGGGGAATTACTTATCTATCTTAAATCCGAT
>NZ_JAQISY010000045.1:0-7721 GCF_028618465.1 Bartonella sp. MM73XJBT
TGTTATGCGGGCTGCTCTTTTAGAGAGATCATACAAGCGCTTAGAAGAATTGGCTTGCTGGGGAAACAAGCCTTTGTTGATAAAGCTTATGATCAGACGCTTTCTTTCTCAAAACAGTTTTGTGCTGATCTCAAAGAAGTAAAACAGAAAGCAGAGAGAGCAAAAAAGATTTGGCAAAAAAGCCAACCGATCAAAGATACTTTAGCAGAAACCTATTTACGCAATCGGGGGATCACATGTGAATTGCCTGCTGATTTACGTTTTCACGACAAATGTCCACACCCCTTAGGAATGACACTGCCCGCGTTGGTGGCGCTTGTTAAGGGCGCTGGTTCCTTTGCAATCCATAGGATCTTTTTAAAAGCCAATGGCTGCAAAACAGATCACCACATCATCACGCAATAAGCTTTGAGCCAATCTCAAGCGGCGGGTAGATCATATTCAGCCACGCCGTGTGAAACCGACCCATTGTCTCGGGGTTCAATTTTGTCGTTTGGCGCGTCACGTTTTTATATCTTGCTAGGGGTCTTTAAAATCATCTTCATACACAAAATCATTCCCCGTATTATAGGGTGGATCAATATAAATCATCTTGACCTCTTGAAAATAAGCCTGTTGGATAAGCTTTAAGACTTCGAGATTATCGCCTTTGATATCGACATTATGTGTGTTGTCAAAGTCTACACTTTCATCAAACTTAGGCCGCAACGTTGCCAAGGAAGGCTTTTGCACAAGTTTTAGACTTGCTCCCTTGCCTTTCCATTCAAACTTAAACTTCTCAAAATCATTGTCGATATATTCACCGCATAGGTTTAAAAGCTGATCTATATCCAGCTTGCCCTCCCGAAAACATTGCGGAAAAGTGGCCTTTAACTTATCTATGTCTTGCTCTTGTGGGCTTTGGCTTAAGCCCTCTATCTTCTTCTCATCCGCTATAATCGTCATATCGGCGCTCCCCTACGCTAGAATAAATATAAGATGCTATATTCTGCCATAATGACAAGTTTATGCATAATAAACAATGATTAGATGTGACTTATAGTGTCTTCTCGATGAAGTTCGTCGGTTCGTATCTTGTCTGCACCCTATGAGGTGCATTCGAACTTCAGAAAGTGCTATTTTTATAACAGCTTGAAAAACAAGGGGAAAATGAGCAGAGACCTTCTGCAACAAAGTCTCCGCTCTTTTAGACAAATTGGCCATTTTTGGCAAAAAACGCATAAAATCACCCGCGCAAGGTCTTTGCTCTGTGACGGCTCAAACACAAAAAGGCCGATAACTGCTGCAGCTTTTAACCACAGCAAAAATCGCACTAAATAAGAATTAGAAAAGTTGTAACAAGATAAATGGTACTGCACGCGTTACATCGGTTCGAACGTTCTCATTTTTCAGACGTAAAATGCGCGCAAACCAACAGGAAATATTAATGTTCTCAGCAAATTCTGCAAACCGCGCTGAGATCACTGCTAACTTTGAAGGCCTGCCACGTCCCGCCGAATAAATAATACGTGCGAGGCCAACGCACTTTTGTCTAAAGAAAGACGTTTACGCTAACATAGCTCAAATTAACGCAATATGCTCGCCGTATATGTCCCTATACCTAATTACGATGTCTCTCTAGGCTACTCCCCTTGTATTTAGAAAGTATAGGGCCCTATTTTGCACCCACAAGCGCCGCTTAAATTGGTCAGCCATTACAGCTAAGCAGCGAGACACGCTTAGCATCACCGCAGCTCATGACTCTAGGCTCCTTGTTAACATAATCTTTAGTAAAAAAGTCACGATAAGAATAAGGGTAGCGAATAAAGGTATATAGCTGTACGATAAAAACGATCCAACCACCCCCCCCAATAAGGCGCCTAATGCACTTCCAAGATAATTACAAGAACCATTAAGCGCTAATACAGCATTACTATGTTGTGGTTGATAGGATAACAAACTATGCTGTTGCGGCGCCAAAGAAGCCCACCCTGTCATCCCCCAAACAAACAACGGGAAAAATAAAATGCTGTGCAAATATTGCGCGAAATACAACGAAAAAATCGCTATGGCCATGAGTGAAAGAAGCGCTAATAATAATAAAGGCGTACCTTTCGTTTTATCAATTAAATAACCGATAGAAAAACTCCCAATAACGCCACCCGCACCCCAAACCCAAAAAGCGGCAACCATGTCGAGATTAGGAACAGATCTTGCAATAATAGGGATCATATAAGTATATGCGCCTAAGCTCGCAACCGCTGTCAGAAGAGTAATAAAAACTGTAATAAAAACTCTTTTATCTGCTAAGACCCGTATTCTCTCTTTTACAGACGCTGGCGCAGCAATTGCAAGCCGTGGCAACCCCCGCCAAAGCCCAACAAAAGCTATTATTGAAAATAAAACCACCAACCCAAAGCTGGCACGCCAGCTAAAATAATCGCTAATCAGCAAACCAAGCGGCACGCCTAACACTGTCCCACAACTCATACCACCAAGTGTCATGCCTAATGCGCGCCCCTTCTTCTCAGCACATACGAGATGCGTAGCAGCAACCATAGCTATAGGAGAAAACAAACCAGCCCCAAAGCCAGCAATAGCACGAGAGACAAGCAGCATCGGATAATTGACAGAACACGCGCTTAGACCATTAGCAACAAGGAAAACGAGCAGTGCATAAAGCAGAGTTTTTCTTGCCTCTTTCATTGCAAAAAGCAGAGTAAAAAAAGGAGCAGAAAGCGCATAACAGAATGTAAAAATTGTCACAGCTTGCCCTACCGCGGCTTCACTCAAATCAAAGCTGACGGCAATTTTGGGAAGAAGACCGGCAACAACATAAGCATCCAAACCTAATGCAAACATAGCCAGCGAGATAAAAAGAATTTTAAACATGGCAACCTTCTGGCCTAAGAATTATGGTAATCAACAACCCTTTTTTGTCCCTTCACTGAAAAAATAGGCGCCCTGTAACGACCTGAATGACTATTTATGTCATTGAGCATTTTTTGTAAGTCAATCGCTACATCGAGGTCAGCAAATTCAACAGCTGGTTTTTTACCACTATAAACAAAATTTACCACATCTTCTACTTGCCTCATAAGCTTTATAATCTGATGATCTGCCGCTCCTGAGGCTGAACCAACGACGCGTTCCTCTAATAACGGTGCGCATTCCTTATCTTTTTCCCAAATTTTTATATAATCGTGATCCCAATCGGGGTCATCATATACAACACGCGCAAAGACAATTCTTCCTTCGCCACCCCTGAATATAAAACTTAATGTTCTTTTTGTGATTACATTCACAAAACTGCTGTAACCCGTACAAACTGCCTCCGCGCCTAATTGAGCGAGTATGAAAGCACTATCTAATTTGAACGCAGATCCAACAGCAAAGTCAGACTCTAGTGCTATCATCTTATCAAGAACCAAGCGCTGCTTGCAAATCCATTGGACAAGATCTATAGGGTGAATTATTTCACTTGAAACACCGCTTGTAGGCCGACAATCCCATAGTCGATCGTTGCCCCAATGAAAAGTACACCGTATAGGCTCTAGATTATACTCACTAATATAGTTTCTTAAAAGACTACTCACGGCAGAATATCTCTCTACCATATCTAAACAAAAACCTGAACACTGTACGAGTTTAGCGCCAGCATCCACAAGAGAATCCTCATGCCCAATAAAAGGCTTTTCACAAATTACAAACCCTTTGTACTCAGTTAACTGTTCTATAACCTCATAATGCCGGCCATCAGTAACAGCAATAACCAAAACATCTGGACAAAAATCAGTTAAAGCAGTAGCGAAGCAATCATAATACTTAACACTATTATTCTTATTGCGTCTAGAATAGTAAGCCACTTCTAAAGGGATTTGTTTCTGTCGTGCTACATTTTTCCACGCGCGTAGATATCGCCTCCCCGCATAACCCATTCCAATTATCAAAACTTTCATCCAGTTATTTTCCTAGCCTTTTATAAAGTAAAGGTTCTCCAGTATCACACCATCCGCTTTTTTTATAAAAACTCTGAGCAGATATTGTAGAAGACAAAAACACTCTCTGGACGCCAGCTGCATCAAACCAAGCCAATTGCATTTGCAGCATTTTAAGGGCCACACCTTTTCTTCGCCAACTTGGTTCAACAACGACCGACTGTACCCACCCTGCTTTACCGTTCAGACACCCAATGCTCGGCGGTCGATCATCAATAAGTGCGGTGACACAGCCTACAACAGCAGAGCCCCCACCATGAGCTACAACTAAATTTTTATTGGTATCCCGACTGCGAAAATATTGCTGCAACCAGCGACGATAGCTCTTTTTCCAGATTTTTGCTTCCTCGGCAGACTGTGAAACATACAGCCCCTGCCCACCATCCAATAACAATGAACGCAACTCCACCAGCCGCTCAATGTGCTCAGGCCTCGCCACCTCAATATAAAAAAAGTCTTTCTCTGCCATAAACACATCACTCTGCAAAAGCTATATCATACGCATAGAACACCTGCTCTAGCGATCCTGCCAAATATTCTATATCAGCGCTCGTATGGTTAGGTGTAACGTTAACTCGGAATCGCTCTGTTCCCATAGGGACGGACGGAGCATTTATGGGCTGCAAATAAATATTAAACTTATTGTATAACTCTTGCGCCGCCAAAGTACATTTTTTTGCTGAGCCAATCATCACAGGAAGGATATGTGTTTGACTTACCTGTAATACAGGAATTTTCCGTACTTTCAGCTGTTGCCTAAGTAGCTGCGTTTTTTCGTGTAGCTGGCTTCTCTCGGCTTGCGATTTTTTTAAATGCTCCACGCTTTTCAAACAGCCCGCCGCAATACACGGCGGCATCGCTGTTGTAAAAATAAATCCCGACGCGAATGAACGCACCGCATCAATAGCTTCCCGTGAACCAGCTATATAACCACCCAAAATACCCACAGCTTTAGCCAGAGTCGATTGGATAATATCAATATCCTCGGCCACACCAAGTTCTGCTGCCATGCCAGCACCTTTGGGGCCGTACATGCCAACCGCATGTACTTCATCTAAAAACGTAAAGCATTTATATTTTTTTGCAAGCCTCACAATGTCTACGATAGGTGCCACATCTCCATCCATAGAATATATAGACTCAAAAACTATAACTTTTGGCCGCTCTAGAGGCGCTGCCTGCAGCGCTTCTTCAAGTTCCTCAACATCATTATGTTTAAAAACTATTTTCTCTACACCAGAGCGTCTTATCCCATTAATTAATGAAGCGTGATTTTTCTCATCAGAAAACACGATACAGTCAGGTAATAACTGTAAAATAGCATGTAACGTGGCGTCATTTGATGTATAGCCCGTAGGGAAAACTAGCGCTGCAGGTTTTTCATGCCACTGTGCAAGACTTTCCTCTAGTTGACACAGAACAGCGTAATTTCCACCTATATTCCGTGAACCGCCAGCTCCCGCCCCATATCGATCAATCGCATCATGCATAGCTTGTAACACAGCTTGATTCTGCGACATTCCCAAATAATCATTACTACACCAAACCTTCACTGTTTTACCAAAATCACTAGAGGTCCTTGCGTCTGGATAGTGTCCGCAAAGCCTATTAATGTCATAAAATGTTCTATAGGTTCCGTTAGCTTTTAAAAGGTTTATTCTCTCAGAAAAAAAATTATTATACATCTGTTATACTCCCCTCGCACCTTGCTTGCTACAAGACCCGCGACTCTAGGGTACAATACTTTAAGATTAGTGCAATTCATTTATTTCAAAATTTCCTGTTTTATAAACAAAAATTTCATATTCAACTTTTTTTCCCTATAAAAATCACAAATATGTCATATTCAATAGACTGCGTATCTTTTACCAATATGGTAACAACGGTACTGAATGACCTCCTCACTCAAAAATTGGGCCGCAGCAAAGACAGATAGAAATATATTTAAAGAATAGCCCGCTAAAGAAATAGACGAACCACATAGATACTCTAGTTTTTTAAAACAAGTATCGTGCTTATACCTCTCATTTATGAACTTTATACCTTACTGCGCCGCGACCCTAGCACCTACAGCACGCGCCTCATCATCATTCGCCCCACTCGCTTCCGTCACACCGCTTACCACCCCGCGTTTATAGTCGTGCCAACTAGCCACGGACGTTTCATTATACGCCACGCCCATCTCTAATGCCTATACAAGATATTGATTTATAATGATAATCTAGCGTTATTCATATTGAATTAGACCCTCGAATAACATAGGATTCTCTCATTTTAAATCTGCTTATCTTGAATCAATCAAAACCACACCTTTGCACGTCACAAGCGGGATGAATGTATGGATAAAATTTGTATAAGAAAGGACTAAAAATGGTTCTTATGAACCGTCTTAATGCAAGGGCTGTCGCAACATTGGGAGCTGGCAAATATAATGATGGTGCCGGCTTGCTTCTTCATAAGCGTAAAGATGGAGGTGCTCAATGGATTTATCGTTATACCATTCACGGGCGGCGCCGCGAAATGGGCTTGGGGGCTTTAAGAGATGTCTCTTTAAAACAAGCCCGTGAATTGGCAACAGGATAGCGTTCTGTTTTACGTGAGGGTCGTGACCCCATTAAAGAACGCGATAAACAAAAGCGTGAAGCAATAAGCAATCTCCATTATTTAAAAGATATTGCACTAGATGCTTTTGAAAGTCGTAAAGCTGAATTAAAAGGAGATGGGAAAAATGGGCGTTGGTTTTTACCCTTAAAACTTCATATTCTCCCTAAATTAGGCTGTTTGCCGGTTTCTGAGATTACGCAAACAGAGATACGCAATACCCTCGCTCCCATTTGGCATACAAAAGCTTCAACAGCAAAAAAAACACTGAATCGTCTTAATATATGTCTTAAACATGCGGCTGCCTTAGGTTTGGATGTTGATTTACAAGCAGTAACAAAAGCACGCGCTCTCTTAGGTAAACAACGTCATAAGGTCACTAATAGACCAGCCATGGATTGGAAAGAAGTGCCGGCTTTTTATCAGTCACTCTGTAAAACACAAAACATAACACGACTAGCTTTGCGTTTGCTTATCCTTACAGGCGTTCGTACCAATTCCTTGTGTCATATGCATAAAGATCAAGTTGAGGGGGATATATGGACAATTCCTGCTGAGAATATGAAAGGAAAGCGTGATACAACAAAAGAATTTCGCGTGCCCTTATCAACAGAGGCATTAGAAATTTTAAAACAAGCACGATTGCTTTCTCGTAATGATTTTTTCTTTTCTGCAACCGGTCGGGGTCCCCTTGCTGCTAAGTGTATGGCTCAATATATGAGAGATAATAAACTTGATGCCTGCCCGCATGGTTTTCGCTCTAGTTTACGCGATTGGCTTGCTGAAACAACCGATGCCCCCTATGAGGTCGCTGAAACCATTCTAAGTCATACGGTAGGAGGACAAGTAGAGCGTGCCTATCGTCGTACTGACTATTTAGAACAGCGCCGTGTCTATATGGATAAATGGGCCGCTTATGTCACTGGGCAATCTTAAGATATGGGGTGCATAACCCCATGATCTGTGGATAACTTACTCTCTCTCTTCTCTCATTCTTTCTCAATGAGACTCATAAATTATCACATCAGAAAATGTATTATAAAACACTGTTTTCTATAGACTAAATACCTTTCCAGTGATTCAAAAATATGGTTAATAAATACTTATGATTTGTTCCCATTTTTTATTATGAAAGGAAATTAT
>NZ_JAQISY010000046.1:0-7558 GCF_028618465.1 Bartonella sp. MM73XJBT
AAGGAACCAAAGGTTGATCTGGTTCAAGCAAAACTTTCCTGCCTAAAAAAGCACGCTTTACAACCTTTTTGTTAAAAGCCGCCCCTTGTATCTGAGGCATCATGCATTGGAGTTGCTTAAATTCCTCTTCACTATAGTCACGAAGTTCTCCAGTGCTTAAATCGGGCGCTTTGTAATATCTCTCGCTTTCAAACCAACGACATTCAACAAGGGTCACCATCCGCCGCCCATTTTCAACATCAACGCTCCCATCATCACTGTAATAATCACCATCATTGTGATGAATCCCCTCATAAGTACTCCCATCTCTCGCCCAATCCGCACTGAGTTCGCTCCAATGGGCTGTTGGAAACATTTGTCTTGCAACTTCTAAGGGCTTGCGATCTACATACCATAAGCGTTGGACATCGGTTAAATTCGGTTGCACCGCTGTACTGTCCCAAACCATCTTTAACGGGTCTAAACGCGCTATAACCGGTTCCCCATCTATACTGTTTTCGTAATCAAGTCTGGTATCGGTCCAGCCCATGCCACAGATGACAGCATCTTGGAAAGCATCAGAATCCGCATATTCCGCATGTGCCATATCACGAAACCATTCTGCTGCACCGGTTAGCAATTCACTGGGCAATGCCTTGCCTATTTGACGGGGAATAAATTGTACTTCACGCTTATTATTGCGTTCAGCTCCCACAACGGCATTCACAAGCGGAGCTATCCGATTAAAAGTCATAACGGGGCGGCGCTGTTCTTTTAACGCAGCTAAATCCGCTTCATTCCACTGATCCCCATTGTAAAAACAAAAATCTTCACGTGCTTGCTCGCGCCATTTGTTCACATGCTCAACATCTTCTTTGTACCAGCTTACAAGCTTGCGAAACAAACCTTCTGTCGACAAATCTGAAATGTTGCTATCTTTGTCTAAATGCTCTTCATCATGCATCATTCTGCCATCCATGACGTGCTCTCATAAGCGTCTCTACCGCTGTAAGCTTCTCTCTTATGTTTCTGCACCGGCTGTTCATAACCCACACACATTAAGCCAAAAGCATCCGCACCATGACTGGACCAATCATGCTCGGCGCCTAACCCTATATTCCGCTTCTCATCCCATTTTTCGTGATACCAGTTCAGTGCCTTGCGTCCTGCTACCGTCGTCTCTTCATTGAACCAAACAGAAGGTAAAATACGCCGCACCGCCTCTATACGCATCTTAACAGCACCTGCTCCTTGATTAGGAATGACCTGCGTTTCAAAACCCGCATCATTTAACGCACTCTCAAAACTCACATTATGCACACGGTCTCTGGTCGCACCATCATGGGGTAACACCATTAATGCCTTCTCATAACCATTCTGACGCAACCAACCGATATGCTCTGATAAGGGCTGTCCTTGTGCCTCGTAATAATCAAGCACCCTTATTTCTCTACCAACAAATTGTGCTATCCATATAGCCGTTGCATCTGCCTTGGCTCCTGTTCCCCCAATATCCCAAAAGGCGCGTATCTGCATTAAAGGGTCACGAGCAACACGCCCTATCCGCCCCTCCTGCTCAGCTGCCAACATCTCCTTTTGAAAGTAAGCCCCTTGAACAGCGGTAAGATAAGCACCCTCCCAGATATGTTTATAGGTCTCTGGTCTGTTTCTAAGGTCATCAAGCCGCGCTTCATTCAAGATCTTTGGAAATTTCGGATTGTCTGACCAATTGATCTCAACACGTTTAATGGCTTCATTGTCTGAAAAACGAAAGCGCTTCTCAACCGGTGCATTGTCCCGTAATGGGTTCCATGTCACCCATAACTCTGCTCGCCATCCTTCTCCTTCTTCACGCAATGTCGGTATAAGCGTCTGCCAAGCTGTCTCTGTGACTGGTTCTGCCTCATCAACCCAACACAGCAATATCCGCCCCATGGATTTGATACTGGCAATATTCCGGTCAAGACCACAAAACTGAAAGGCTATACGACCATCATTCGACTTAATTGAAGATTCCCCAACCTTATAATAGTCCTTTAAAAAGTCATGGGCTTCAATAGCACGCTTAATCTCCTCTAAAGAACTTTCTGCTAGCGAATTTTGAAACTGCCGTGCACAAAGGATAATGCCTGATATTCCCCCCATCCCAAATTGATAGCCCTTTAAAGCAGCCATCAAGGCAAAGGACCTTGTCTTTCCTGACCCCCGTCCCCCAAAAGCAGCACGCACCGCCGCCTTGCCTGCAAAAATCGGTATAAGCTTTGGTACAATCTTAATCTGTCGTATTGTCATTCACCAAAGGAGCGATTTCCACGCGCCCTATCATCTTAATGGCTCCCCCATCCTCTCCTGTCACTTGCAAGGGCAAGATCTTACCAAGCAACGCTAAATAAGCCGCAGGGCATTTAATCGCTTGCTTTTCCAGATAAGAGATGAGCCCTTCCTTACCATATTTGCTGCCTGCCAATTCAGCAGCTTTAATGATAGCCTCTTTAAGAAGACGCGTATTCTTATTCGGTACCCCTTTTACCCGCCCTTGACCAGCATTAGGAGGCAGAGGCTTTTTGGTCGGTTGTAAAACCTGCTTTGTGTTTTCGGATGTCATAAATTCCTCCCTCCAGATAATAAAAAACCCCGCATTTGCGGGGCTTTAAACTGTATCCAACCCTCATTTAGATACAATACGACTAGTGCCGTAATTGTCATTAAATACGATTTGCATCACTTTGTCAACACAAAAATAACACATATTGATAACTTTAAAGGGAATCAATTATAAAAGTGGATACATTCTAAACAATAAATACCGAGAAAGTAATATTTATGACTACGATGTTTGTAACGTTAGATCCACTTCCAGTAACAATAAGCCCCCTATTAGCAGCGTTTACGTTAATAGTTTCATTTTATCCATTAGTATTTGGATTATATATTTTTTTTGACTCTTCTTCTTACAAAGACTATACTTTTCTAATAATAGTGATATTTTCTTTGTGCTTGCTAGGGTTATTAGTAACCATAATTCCATGGTATACGGTATTTATCGTAATTGGAATAATAATAATGCTTTTCGGATTGATAAGTGGGCTTTTATTCCCTGATTACACCGATGGGTGTGGTATAAAGCTTCTAGCAATTCTTATGATAATTTGGCTAATTGCAGAGCTTCTTATCGGATATCATGGGAACTAATCTTTTTATAAACTTTTATGAAAAATACTTCTGAAGTGCATTAAGAGCAACTCGCAGTGAGTTCACAAGATGCGGTAATTCTTGATCTTCTATAGCGAGGTACTGTAGCGCAGCGTAAAGATTGTACTGTCTATAGAGATTTTGCGCTTCTTTTATTGCCTCGTGAACAGATTGATAATGACGCGTTGCTTTTTCAACCCACTGTTCAAGACTATTAGGGTCTGAATTTGTAGAAACATCATCATAAATAGCACTAGGCAAGCCCTTTGCACAAAGGTAGTTATTTCGTATCTGCAGGTACTGTTGTGCGGCGTCATATTGCTCTTGAGTAAGTACACCTTGCAAGCAAAGCCGCCCTATATAGGTACCAGAAAGCGGATTTTTAGCCTCTTGTAAGCTTAAACAGAAGCGCTTTGCACGCATTTCTATTGCCAATTTATCAATGGCTTCACGAGGTGCTTTTGCACGCGATATACGTCCATTGGCTTCTCTTACCTGCCCTGTTATCTTAGGGCGTCCCCTCTTTTTATTTTTTTTCACTCATACCCTCTTAAAAAGGAACGCTGTCATTTGGTACTGTAGGCATATCAAGAGGTCTGTGAAAGCTTCTGTCATAAGGGGACGACTGCTCTTGATCATCATCATTTTTGCCATCTAAAAGCTTTAAGTCGCCTTTGTATTGTGGCAAGACAATCTCTGTTACAAAACGTTCAACACCGTTTTTATCTTGCCATTTACGGGTTTGTAACTGCCCCTCTATATAGACCTTGCTGCCTTTATTAAGATACTGAAGTGCTATTTTTGCCAAATGTGGATTAAAAACCACAATGGAATGCCATTCTGTCTTTTGGATTTTCTTATTGGTTGCCTTCTCTGTATAGCTCTCAGATGTTGCTAAACGAAAATTGACTACCTCACCACCTGATGGCATTGTTTTGCTTTCGGGATTAGCCCCTAAATAGCCAATTAAAATCACTTTATTTAACATGCTTATAGTTCCATTCTATCATGCAAAAATTATAGCATAATTTTACTATTTTTACAATGTTTTCAATAAGATAATAAAAATATTTTTGAATAAACATTACAATTGACATTATTTATTTCGTAGTTTATAAACTACATATGTTCATTATTAAGAAAACGTCATATTTTAATAAATGGTTAAACTCTTTAAGAGACAAACAAGTACAAAAGAAAATTGCTATGCGCATTTTACGTCTTGAATACGGTCTCTTAGGTGATGTTAAATTTTTTAATGGCATAGGTGAGTTACGTATCCATTATGGTGCTGGTTACAGAATTTATTTTGTAAAAAGAGAAAAAGAGATTATTTTATTATTAAATGCGGGTGATAAATCAACTCAACAAAAGGATATTGAAAAAGCCCTTCAATTAGTAAAAGAGATTGATGATGAAAATAACACCATTTGATGCTAGCGAATTTTTTAAAACCACTGAAGATTTTAAAGAATTATTACAAGATGCTTTAGAAACTAAAAACAGTAGTTATGTTTCATATGTATTAGGAATTATTGCACGTAAGCAGGGAATGACCGCAATTTCCCATGAGACAGGGTTAAATCGTGAATCTCTTTACCGCTCTTTAAGCAAAAAAGGTGACCCACGGCTTTCTACTTTCTTTAGTGTATTAGATGCTTTAAATTTACAAATCAGTTTAAAACAAACACCTAATAATTGTGAAAAAACAACAGTTTTAGAGAAAATTTAAAAATTATTTTGACATTGCCTTTTTACACAGATTGTTTAATATAGAGATATTCGTCCACTCTTGGATAATGGAATAACAGAAAGCGTGTGAAAAAAGCCGTGTCGATTAATTTTGACGCGGTTTTTTTTATTGTCTATCATTTGATTAGAGCATTCAAAAGCAAGGTTATGATAAGGTGATATAAAAAAACCTTGCCACCTAAAAAAGATGGACAAGGTTTTCAGTTTCTTAAATCGATTTCTATATTAGCATAGCCTGTTTTAAGATGCAAATAGAATTAAAATACATTTGCCTTTATCCACAATATGTAGTATTTTATTTGACGCTAGTATGCATTGCAAAACAACAAAATGAAAGCCGTGTCAAAATCAATTGGCACGGCTTTTTTTTGATACTTAAGATAATAAATGTTTTTAATCTAGAGAACGGTTAAAAAACAACGCTAGAATAACGTTGCGAATTAAGTATAGCATGATCTATTTTATGATGCAATTTGATAAAAACGCCATTGCGTTTATACACAAAATATGCGATATTTATTCTGCATTTTACATTTGGAAATGATATATACTACATCCTTGTAATAAAAGCCGCGTCCCTTAAAGAAACGGCTTTTTTTAATTATTGCATATTTCCGTGGATTTGCTCTCTTAATAAAGCCAATCCTTTTGTTGTTATTTTTGTTGACGGGACTGTCTTTTCTGTACCATCATTTTTTTGAATAGTAATGGTCGTGCAATCCATTAAACCTTTTTGTATTTTATCTTGATATGGTAATAATGGACCACTTGGTACTCTTTTGTAAACCCAACCATATCTTCGTAAGTAATCTGATAAATCCTTAGGTCTTACTTCTAAGATTTTCGCAGCATCTATAATACCAAACAAGCCATCCGAGCGCTTTAGACCATCAAGAGCTATTGCTTTTGGTTTGAGTGTACTTACTTCATTTTTTAAAGTTTCTAATTGATTGATACTTTCTAAAAGGAGTTGTTTAATCGTAAGAGGATTTTCCAAAGCACTTGCTAAATTTATTTGTGGTATTGCTACTTGCTTTTCTAATTCCTGCCAACGGTCAATAATTTTTGCACGCAAAGCAGTGCTATAACCAGAAACAAGAATTAAACATTCACGCTTGGGGAGGTTGTAACAAGGGCGGGGTTTCCCTTGTTCATCAATATAAGTGCTTAAAAATTTAGCCGGCTCAAATTTGAGCTCGCTAAATATTTGCTTAATATCACGCATAACATTTTTATGTTGCTTACCACACAACTCTGCAATTTCAACACTAGACATAGTTTGAACGCTATCATCTATGTTGATTTGATTTACGTCTATTGGATTTTTTTGATTTACATTGATTAAATATTGTGACATTCTTCTTTTTCCTAGTAAAGTTAAAAAGCAGGCGCCCCGCTGCGCCTGCGCTTTATTTAAGCAGCCTCATTAATGCTATGCACATTATCAAAAATAGGATTATAAGCTTTTAGCAATGAAACTATTGATTCAATTGGTTCAGATTGACCAAATTCTGTAATAATTGCTAAAATTTTTGTAAAATTTGGAATTTCGTTTTGTAATTTAAAAAACAAAACTTTTTCGAGAGCCCCCATAAGCTCTACTAAAGAAACGTGATAGTTATCTTCAGTATCAATATCAATATTTTCACTATTAGCTTCTTTACACACAGCCATCCACAAATCACATAAGAAATCGGTAGTGATGTTGATTTCGTTTTTTTCCATTTGAAATTCTTTCTATTCACTAAAAGTTTTTAATTGACAGCCCATAAGGGCGCCGGGCGCTAGCAACACATTGATTTATATAGATAATTTACTGTTTTGCATGTTGAATTAAAGACCCGAATATAGTAAGGTTTTCTCATTCTAAACCCTCTCAGATTGAATCAATTAATATCACTTGCTTGCACGTCAAAAGCGGGGCTGGTGTGTGGGTAAAAACTGTATAAGAAAGGAGTAAAAATGGTCCTTATGAACCGTCTTAATGCAAGATCTGTCGCAACATTGGGGGCTGGCAAATATAATGATGGTGCCGGCTTGTTACTCCATAAGCGTAAAGATGGGGGTGCTCAATGGCTTTATCGTTATACCATTCACGGGCGTCGTCGCGAAATGGGCTTGGGGGCATTAAGACATGTCTCTTTAAAAAAAGCCCGTGAATTAGCAAATCAATGGCGTTCTGTTTTGCATGAAGGGCGTGACCCCATTAAAGAACGTGAAAAACAAAAGCGTGAGGTAATAAGCAATCTCCATTATTTAAAAGATATTGCTTTAGATGCTTTTGAAAGTCGTAAAGCTGAATTAAAAGATGATGGTAAGGCTGGAGACTGGTTTTTACCTTTACGGCTTTATATTCTCCCAAAATTAGGTTGTCTGCCCGTTTCAGAGATTACACAAACAGAGATACGCAATGTTCTTACTCCTATTTGGCATACAAAAGCTGCAACAGCAGAGAAAGCACTGAATCGTCTTAATATTTGTCTCAAACATGCGGCTGCATTAGGGTTAGATGTTGATTTACAAGCAACAGAAAAAGCACGTGCTCTTTTAGGTAAACAACTCCATAAAACACAAAATATACCAGCTATGGATTGGAAAGATGTTCCTGCTTTTTATCAGACACTCAGTAAAACGA
>NZ_JAQISY010000047.1:0-7498 GCF_028618465.1 Bartonella sp. MM73XJBT
ATGAGGCGCGTCAATACTTTATCAAATGCGAACGGCTTTTGAAACAAGTAGTGACACCACAAGTTGACTACTCCAAACCGGAAGCATTACTTGGTGTTTTAAATCACTTACAAAGCCAAATTGAGCAGAAAGATCATGTGATTGCTGAATTGACTCCAAAAGCAAAAGCTTTGGAAGGTTTAAAACGCTCTGATGGTTTATTCGGTCTTATTGAAGCAGCAAAGATGTTGGAAGTACGACCAAAGGATTTGACCGATTATTTGCGTAAACATGATTGGGTGTATCGACGGGCTCCAGGGGCGCCTCTGTTACCTTATCAGGACAAGATCAAGAAATGATTCATGGATTGTCCCGCTATTACCATTCAAAGACCGGATGGTACAGAAAAGGTACTGCCTTCAACAAAAATCACCTCCAGAGGATTGGCATGTTTGAGAGAACAAATCCATGGAGGTGTACAATGAAGGTAGATACTAACTTTTTATGTGATTTGTGGATGGCATTATCTCAATTTTCTAGACATGAAAATATGAGTGACAAAGATTGTACTGCTCTGGTTGATACTATGAGTGTCATAGAAAAAGCTTTGATTTTAAAACTTCAAGATGAGATGCCAAGTATTCTTAAAATCTTAACAGTTCTTACAGATTTTGGAGATTCAGAGTTACCGCATAGCATGGATTCTTTGTTGCGAACTTACGAACCCAATTTTGAGAACCCCATTAAAAAGGTTGCTTAAGGTAAAACATCCCCTTCCCCACTTTAAGGTGGGGAGGAGACTAAACCGTACATTCAAATTTATTGATTTTGGCAAATTCGTCTGCTCTTTCAGTTTGTAATATACTAACGTCATAAGCAGCTTGCATGTTAAGCCAAAATTCAGCAGTAGTATCAAAAAAATAGGCTAATCTTAGTGCTGTATCGGGAGTCACTGGACTATTTTCAGCAACAATACGTTCTATTCTCGTGCGTGGAACATTTAATGCTTTTGCAAGGGCATAAGCAGAGAGAGCATATTCTTTTAAATATTCCTCTCGTAAAATTTCTCCGGGATGAATCGCTATATAATTTTTCATCTCGACCTCCTACAGATCAATGATAATCTACGATTTCAACTTCATAGGCGCCATTAGAGCGCCATTCAAAACAAATACGAAACTGGTCATTAATACGGATAGAATATTGACCTTTACGCTCTCCTTTCAACGCTTCTAGACGATTTCCCGGAGGACTGCGCAAATCTTTAAGATCAACTGCTTTATCGAGCATAAACAATTTTCTTTGGGCTATACGCACTAGAGTGGTGGGAAAGCCTCTGGGCGGATTGCCTTCTAGAAGATCTTTACACCGCTTATCAGCAAAAGATTCAATCACCAAATCACCTTTATTCGTTCTTTTATGTATCATAACACGATACCAATATAAAGAAAAGGATAAATGTTAAATAATAGGAGCCCCCATGCATCCGAGAGAAACGATAAGGGAAAGCTTTGTTGCGTTGATCAAAGCAGCAAAGACTGCTGCTGGTGACAATGTTTTTAACATGCGTGACTTCAATTTATTTATTGAAGCAATGCCGGCCATTAATATCTCAACGCAAAACGAAACAATCGAAGATGGGCATGATTATGGAGTAAGGCGTCGTGTTTTAACCGTTGATGTCGAATGCTATGCGACATGTGAAGATGGAGCTGGCTTCGTCGACCAATTGGCATGGCAAGTTGAGAAGATTTTCCATGCCAATCCCAATCTTAACAATACTGTTGAGACATGCCGCCTGCAAAATATTGCTTTTGCCTTTGGCGATAATGGCGCCTTAGCGCTCCATGGTGCAATTCTAACCTTTGAAGTCATTTATGTGACAAATATCCCCTCCCCTCATGAAGGAAACACAACCGCAGAAATTGTTGAACCCCTTGTCGGTTTTAACCCCGAAATCGGTATGGGAAATGAAGAGAAATACGCAAAAATTGAGGAACCCCATGTTAGAGCGACGCGATAAAGAAATCACAGATCTAAAGAGACGTGTGGCCAATATGGTTGTGGTTGGAAAAATTAGCCATGTCGACCATAAAAACGCACGCTATCGGATAAAAAGTGGCAATCTTGTCAGTGACTGGATTCCAGATACACAAGCCCGCGCCGGTAAAACCTGTTCTTATGAAGGGCGCGATGTTGGAGAGCAAGTAGTTGTTATCTCGTCATCAGGGGATTTATCACAAGGGGTGATTGTTGGCTCCATTCATACAGATGCGAACCAAGCCGCCGATAAAGGCAATATCCATAAGACACTTTATCCGGATGGCACCACCATTGAATATGATGATAAACAAAATAGCTATGTCCTTAATCTCACATCAGGAGGAAAGTTTAATCTCACGATTTCTGATGGTGTGTCGATAAAAGGTGATGGTGGCAAGCTAGAGCTTACCGCACCGGAAGGCATAAAGATTGTTTCAGAAAGCGATATAAATTTAAATGCAAAAGGCGACATCTCTTTGAAGGCTGGTGGTGGCGTTTCACTGAATTCGAATGATAGTCTCTCTCTTCATTCTGGAAATAATATTTCCATTCATTCAAATGGACTAAAGCATAACGGCACGAATGTAGGAGCAACCCATGTTCATGGTGGTGTTTCCCCTGGTGGTTCTATGACAGGAGGTCCCAATTGAACAGTGGAATGGACCGTACAACAGGAAAGCCATTGACCGGCATTGATCATTTACGCCAATCAATCCTTGATATTTTGTCAACACGGATTGGTTCGCGTGTAATGCGGCGTGACTATGGTTCACGCGTTGCTGAACTCATTGATGCACCGGTTAATAATGCTTTTGCTGTTGCTCTTTATGCTGCTGTTGCTGAGGCTTTAGATAAGTGGGAACCGCGTTTTAAACTGAAAAAAATTGATTTTAAAATGGTTGATGCTGGACAAGTTTCTTTGTCCTTTGAAGGCATTTATTTGCCTTCAGGCAAGCCCATTACCATGGAAGGATTATTGATAAAATGAATGGAGTGCTTGCAAAACCCGAAATCATCACAGAACTTTCTTTTGAGGAAATACGCGCTGCTGCTCTTGCCCATTTAAAAGAGCTTTTGCCTGAATATAGCATTCTTGAAAGTGATCCGGCTGTAAAAGTCATTGAGGCTTTTAGCTATCGAGAGTTGCTTTTAAGACAGCGTATTAACGAAGCGGCACGCAACAATATTCTTGATTTTGCAACCGGTGAATCTCTTGACGCTTTGGGAAACTGGCATGGTATTGCCCGCATGGAGGGTGAAAATGATGAGAGATATCGTGAACGTATTCAACTTCATGCCCGTGGTGGCAATGGTAGCGGGACAGAGCCCTATTACAAGCTTATAGCCTTAACAGCAGATAGTCGTGTTAAGGATGCGATTGTTTACCGTAAAGGCAAAGACCCAACCATCTATGTTGCTCTTTTTGGCAACAATGAAGAAGGAACGGCATCTGAAGATCTCATACACACAGTCTCAGAAGCTCTTCACAGAAAAAATATCATCATGACCAATGATACAATCATTGTTCACGCTGCTGTCAAAAAAGTGCTGGATTTAGAAGCAGATGTTTGGCTGTTACCAGAAACATCTTTGAAAATTCTTACAACAATGGAAACAAATTTAAGAGCAGCATGGAGACAAGAACAAGCCATTGGTCGTGAATTAAGTTTGTCGTGGTGGATTTCAAAACTAATGATTTCTGGTGTCCAAAAAGTCATTGCCATTACCCCAACAAGGGACAGTATGGTTTGTGATGAAGAAGTTTTATCGATTGGAAAAATCACCTTAAACTTCAAAGGGCGTGCGCGCTAATGGTTGGTTCCCTCCTCCCCACAAACGCAACAGAATTTGAAAAGCGCCTTGCTGATGCTTGCGATTTTCATCAAGATATTGATGGTTCTGTTTTGGGGATTTCACGCGCAAAACTAATCACACGCCCTCCCCGTTTCTTGCCATGGTTGATTGAAGAATATGGGCTTGGAGAGCTTACACCTTATGTTCCAAACCTTTATGACTTGATTGATCAAGGGCTTCAATGGCAGCGGATACGTGGCTCTATAGCTGCAATAGAGATGGGTTTGAGATGGTTAGAGATTTCTGCACGCTTTCAACCCACCTGGACGGGGCGTGCATGGTGGAACTCCTTTCAACTCTACTTTGATCACTTGCCTGAACGAAAAAGCCTTGAAGCTATTGAAGCAATCACAGATCTTTCCAAAAGTTTGCGCTCTGATTTTCGCCGTGGTGTTTATGGTTATGATGTTCAAGCCATGGGAGGCAATATGTCACGCCTTGATGAGTGCATGTTGGAGTATGAAAGCGGTGTTCGTTTAACAGCTGGGGGCACTTTGTTTTCCTTTGGGCGCACAACAGAGATCAATCACACGCTCACAAGAGAAGAAGGCAGGCTTATTGGCAATTGGATAGATGATGGGGATGAAGAGTTAAGCTGGAACCAAATCGATTATCCATGGGAGTTGGCAAACTTTCCGTGGTGTTCGGTCAAAAAACATGAACGCGATATATTGATGGCAGAGTGGTTCCAAAACCGTCCCCTTTATTTGGCTTTAAGAGATCTCGATAACGCTCTGATTGGGTATCGCAGATGCTATGCTGTAGCGCCTGTCGAACAGGTTTTGGAGGGGGTTTACAGCCATTGTGGCAATCACTATCAGCCCTCCCCGAGGGGCACGGCGCTTCTTGTTGCAGCCCGCACAGACTTTCGCGATGTTGACGGCAAACAAGCAGCATTTGTTTCAATTTTGGTTCACGCTACTCCCGCAGAAAACATAGCGGTTGGCAAGCTTTGGTTGGAGCCTGATGAACTCAATGGCGGTGTGGAGATACTCAAAACGCCCATTAATATTCCTTTGCGTGCTGATGTTCGCGAACAATTCAAGATTTTATTGAGGTTTTAATATGAAGCATGAAAGTGGTTTACCCTTTGCAATTGACAGATCTCGCGGCAAAGAGGAACAACAAAGCGTTGTCTTTTATGGCACGCGTCCCTTTATTCAAGCGGGTGAACTCAATGAGGTTCAAACCATTATAAGAGGACGGCATGACCGCTTGGGGCGCCTTGTGGCACAAGAAGGAGACCGCGTTGAACGGGCTGATGCTTTTGTCAATAAAGACACGAGGACCGTCACGTTGACAGAGGGCAAGATTTATATCGCTGGTGATATTTTCCCCGTTGCAGAAGCTGTACTCAATAATGTTGCCATGATTGGACGTGTGGAAATTGGTGTAAAGCTGCAAAAAAAATGGATAACACACGAAGATGATCCAGAGCTGTTGGGGCAAGTGCCTGGCACCTTGGCAGAAGGAGAGCCTGGTGCCGCACGCGAAACAGCACAGCTTGTTTGGGCACTGAAAGAAGATACACAGCAAGGCACTTTCTTTCCGGTTTATATTTTACAAGATGGTGTTCTGATTGATCAAAAATCCCCCTCACTGCTCGAACCCGCCATGCAAGCTATTGCGACGTACGACCGCGCCCATGGGCATTATATCGTGAGTGGCTGCCGTGTGAGCGCATTGGGAGCCAATAACGGTTGCCAAGTGTTTAGTATTCAAGAAGGAGAAGCCAATATCAATGGCTTTAAACGTAAACGCCTTGCCGCCTTGCGCCATGAAGAGGTGCAAGATTTTTCGACAAGCGTTGTTCCAAGCGAAACGCATATTTTTGCGCCTCCAAAAGGGAAAACAAGTTTTACCTTTAAACCCTATTATTTTCCTATTGCTGATATTCAGTCTCTTTTGTTGACAAAAGAAAAAACCGTTAATGTCACCCGTGGTGCGGTTGCCTCCGGGCGTGATGGTGTTCCTGATAAAAGCATCACCGCGTTTATCAAAGTCGTTCAAGGAAGCAAGGAATTTAAAGAAGGCACAGATTTTAAAAAAACCGGAGACACCATTGATTGGGCTCCCGTGGGAGACGAACCTTTAGCAGGGAGCAGCTATAAGGTGACTTACCGCTATCGCGCAAAAATCACGGCTGATAAAGTAACAGCGCAGGAAATCACTGTCTCAGGTGGGGCGCAAGGTGGTGATATTATCGTCAGTTACACTTACAAACTCCCCCGCATTGACCGTATTGGTCTTAACACGGGGGGCAATGTGGTTTACATCACAGGGGTTTCATCAGACCAACCCATGGCACCAAGTGTCCCTGATGATGTGTTGTCCCTTGCCACCATCACCAACAATTGGCTTGAAACGCCCCTTGTGGTCAATGATGGCACACGGGTTGCCCCCTATGATGAGATGTGGCGTTATTTTCAACGGGTGCTCTCCCTTGACCGCTTGATGCAACTAGAGCGCATTAAAAGCAATGTGGACTCTAAAGAACCTGTTGCCAAAAAAGGCATGTTTGCTGACCCTTTTCTTGATGACGCTTATAGAGATGAAGGCTTTCAACAAACGGGGGCTGTGGGAAACGGTATTTTGCAGCTTGCCATTGACCCAACTTTTTATACTGCCCCCTTGAACGCACCTGTCACGCTTGACTGGACAAATGAAGTGATCATTGCGCAAGAGTTGACAACGGCTTGCGAAAAAATCAACCCTTATCAAAACTTTTCTCCCTTGCCTGGTACAGTCACCCTTACCCCCGCAACAGACTTTTGGCATGAACAGCGCACCGATTGGCTCTCAAGCGTGACCAATCAACTCAATATGGGAACACACCGTGGCAGAACTATCCGTAACACAGAAGTCCGTGATGACTTGGTGCGTGCGACACAAGAATAAATCGATTTCTTAAGGCAAATTAAGGTGAACTTTAAGATTGAAGGTTTTGGCAGTAGCGAAATCTTGGAAAGCCTTAGCTTTGATGGTGTGAATGTTTTACCAAAAACAAAGCTTGTTGCTAACACCAAAGGCATCCTTGAAGGGAGTTTCACGATTCCTCCAAACATTACGGCTGGGACAAAGAATGTTGTGGCACGGGGAAAAGGAGGAACCATTGCAACAGGGCTTTTTACCGGTCAAGGTGTGATTGATGTGAAAGTGATGCGGCGCACCACCACGGTGAAAATCTGGACACAAGTCGACCCGCAAGCGCAAGTCTTTACCCCCGATGAAACACGGCAAATCACAGGTATTGACTTTCATCTTTGTAAAATTGGCAATCAAAACCATGATCTGGTGATTGATTTGGTCACCACTGAAAATGGCTATCCGACTGCCGATATCCAAGCACAAACCTCCTATTCCATGAAGGGCGCAAAGGGAGGTTGGGCAGAGGCACGCTATGATGTACCACTCCTTGTGATGGATGACCGCTTAACGGCTTTTGTTATCAAGACAGATGATGCTGATCATTCTGTTTCTCTCGCCAAACTTGGTGATTTTGATACAGAACACCAGAGATACGTCTCGAGTCACCCTTATGTGACCGGTCCACGCTTTTCCTCTGTCAATGCGAGGAGCTGGACAGCGCACCAAGATGAGGCTTTAGCCTTTCGAGTGCTGG
>NZ_JAQISY010000049.1:0-7440 GCF_028618465.1 Bartonella sp. MM73XJBT
TAAGCGCTTTAAAAGCGATTTTGTCTTTTTATACACCCTTAATGAATTACACCTATAAGCTTATAAAAGTTTCAAACGATTATTTTCCTTTTAAGAATTCGCTCAAAAAAGAGCAAAACTCATACCATTCTCTAAATACATGCAATTTATGTTATTAAAAATTGCAAACGATTAAATTTTAAAACAATGCGATTTTGAATGATAAAAACGTATCATAAAATTTATGAACTGTTATGAATGATAGCTGCTTTTCATTTCATTTGAACGTTTACATGCATTATAATATTCACATCATGATTTGCTTTTTATGCTCTATTCATACATGGCAATCTTATATAAAAAATGGTCAAATGAATCACGTATAAAAGTGTGGATTCTTAAGTGGATTCATATAAAATAATTGCACTCAACATATTGACTTTATTGTATTTTTATTTATAATGAGTCGTCTTCTCATTACTTCCATACATCGCAGAGGCAAATTCACCATCTGTCAACAAAGACTTCCTCACAACAAACATATCATCTAAATATTCCGTATAACTACGGTTGGTCGTTATTGGGATACCATATACAGATCCTGTACTTCTACCGGTTCCTGATTGAAGATAAATATCAACCCAAATATCTTGAGAAGCGTCGTAAACCATCCCTTCAGGAGAACTATGCGGGCGGTGATTGAGACACCAGACCGAATGGGGTAATATATCCCCCGCACTATAATCCGATAACGGATGACCTTCAATCGTGCCAACATCCGCACAAAGCGTATGAAATCCTCCTATCTTGCGTGAATTTGCCGCTGTGTAACCTGTAGGATAAGTAGAGTTGAATGACACAACAAGTTGCGCATTATTCTCACTCTTATTCACTAAATAAATGTAATAATCTTTACCCGCTGAAAGAGTTTGATGCAGTGGGATGGTGGTATCTTCTAGGTAACTCACGACAAACAGGTCATTGCCCTTCATCAAAGAAATATGCGTTCCTTTTTTTAACAGAATATGCTGTTTACCTGCAGCAACAAGAAACGGGGTAGAAAGCGAAATGACATTCCAAGTTAAATGTTTCATTAAAGCAGAACTGTTTATAGCGTTGTTTCCTTGGGCTTTTAGAACTGCCTCTTTTGCCTCTTGCGCTAGTGCCTTTGCCTGTAAGGCTTCTGTCTTCGCTACACTCGACGTGCTTTGCGCAAAATTAGCCGTCGCTGTTGTGGTTGCTAAAGAGCTCTTGATACCACCAAGCTCTTGATTTGTTGTATTTAAAGACTGTTTTGTTTGTTCAGCAAGGCTTTTCGCACTCTCTGCTGTCGACTTCGCACTATTGGCTAGTTGCTTAGCTTGACTTGCTTCATCCTTGGCTTCATTGGCTCGTATCTCTGATTTTCCGGCGGCTTTCTTAGCTTCTTCTCCTGCTCGCTCTGCTAAACTGGCTGTAACCTTGGCTCCATCTGCCGCTTGTTTTGCATCTCCTGCTTTATTTAATGCTTGATAGGCTACAGTCTCTGCTTTGCTCGCTGTTTGTTTGGCTTCATCACCTGATATTTTTGCTAAGCTTGCTGTCGCCTTGATACTATCAACCGCTTGCTGGATATCTATAACTTTACTGTTTGCACCATAAGCTACACTTTCCGCCTTTTCCGCCTTACTTCGTGCTTGTTCGGCATCATGCTTGGCAAGGCCTGCTGTATCTTTCGATTCCTTAGCGGTCTTTTGCGCTTCTTCGGCTATACTTTCTACCTTCTCTGCCTTTTTCTGGGCTTCTTCTGCAACATTCTTGGCTTCTTCCGATACATTTTTAGCTGTTGAAGCTGTACTGCTTGCCTGATCTCCCCTTTGTTTTGCCTCATTGGCTAAAGTCTCTACACTGTCTGCTTTGTTCTTGGCTTCTTGGGCTAATCTCTCTGCTGCTGCTGCTTTGTTCTTGGCTTCTTCAACAAGGCTTTTTACAGCATCTGCACTCACTTGCCCCGCCGCTTCTCCTGAACGTATAGCTTGTTCTGCTGCCGTTTTCGCCTCTCCCGCTATTCTCGTAGCCTCGCTTGCTTGCTGTTCTGCATGTTCTGCCTTCTCTTTTGCACTATCCGCTACGCTTTTAGCGTCCTCTGCCATGCTCTTGGCTTCACTCGATTGCGTCAAGGATTCTGTGACTTTTTGTAACGTCTCATCATCTCTCTGTTTTGCCGCATTGGCTGTTGATACCGCACTCTCTGCAAGGCTTTTTACATCACTAAAGCTCTGTTTAACCTCATCACAAACATTCTTGTTTGCTTGTGCTAAAGTCTTCGCCTCTTCCGATAACCTTTTGGCTGCTTCTGCACTCTCCTTTGCATCATTGGCTGTGGTTAATGCCGTAGCTGCCGTCGTGGTCGCACCAGTCGATTCTGTTCGTGCTTGCTCTGCTACCCTTTGTGCCTCTGTAGAGGTTGCTCTCGCTTTTTCCGATAAACTCTTGGCTTCTTCACTAACACCTTTTGCTTCATTAACTAAGGTGATCGCCTGTGAAGATTGATCCTTCGCTTCTGTAGAAGCCGTGAGAGCATTTGAAGACGCATCTTTTGCTTCTGATGCTAATTGTTTCGCTTCTTCTGCTTTGTTCTTCGCATCTGATGCCTCTGAAATGGCTCTCTCAACACTTTCTTTCGCATTACGCGCTGTTGCTGTCGCTGCTTCACTTGCATTCTTGGCTTCATTGGCTGTCGTAGAGGCTCCCTCTGCTAGCCCCTTTGCCTCTGTCGCCGTGTTTACCGCTGTTTCTGATACTGCCTTCGCTCCATTGGCTACGTTCAACGCCTGTGATGCCGTCTCTTTTACTTCTTGCACAACACTCTGTGCAGTTTCCGCTTTGCTCTTCGCATCTTCCGCCAAGATCTTAATCGCTTCTCCGCCTCGTAGAGCTTCACCGTCTAAACGCACCGATTGCTCTGCCGCTACCTTCGCTTCATTGGCTATCTTTATCGCTTCTGTTGCATTGTCTTGCGCCTCTGATGCCTTAACTCTTGCCGTTTCTGCAACTTGTTTGGCTTCGCTTGATGCACTCTTCGCTTCTCCTGACGTCGTCTCTGCTCTAGAGACACTTGCCTTAACGCTTGTGACCTCTGTTAATGCTTGTTCTGCTGTCTTTTGTGCTTGAGTTGCTACTGCAGTGCTTGACGTTACATCTGTACTCGCTTTTTCCGCTAAACCTTTTGCCTCTTCTGCTAATCCCTTGGCTTCTGCTGCTCTCTCTCTTACCTCATTCACTGAAGTTGTCACTGCTGTGACCCCGTCCTTTGCTTCCCTTGCACTCGTAACCGCTTGTGAAACTTCTTCTCTTACCTCTGTAACCTTCTGATCTGCTCGATTGGCTGCTGTCAGCGCTGTTTCACTAACGCCCTTGGCATTATTGGCTGTGGTGGACGCCCCCTCTGCTATTCCCTTTGCTTCTTCCGCTAAAACCTTAGCTTCCTCTGCTGTCTGCTTGGCTGCTTCTGCAAATGTTGTCGCTTTTAGTGCTACTTGTGTCGTCTCGGTTGCCGTCTGTTCTGCTTCTTTTGCCATCTTTGAAGCCGTCAACAGCTCTTGCTTAACTTCTCTTAGTCCTTGTTCTGCTTGTTCAATGCTTGTTTTCACATCATCGGCTGTATTCTTGGCTGTATTAGCATTCGTAGCAGCTTGTTCTGCTAACGTTTTCGCTTCATTGGCTCTACCTATTGCTTGTTCACTCGATTGCTTGGCTTCTCTAGCATCTTGTTGTGCTTCTTCTGACGCTCTCTTCGCGCCTTCAGCTGCTCTTGTAGCTGCTCCAGATTCACTCATCGCTCTGGAGGCTGTCTCATGCGCATTTTCCGATTTGCTTACCGCTCTATCCGCTTTGCTTTGCGCTTCTCGTACCTCTCTCAATGCCTCATCTGCAACTGTCTTCGATTCATTAGCCAGTGTTGCTGCTCTAGTGGCACTCGTCAAAGCTTCTCCAACTGTGACCGCTGCTCCTCCCGATAACTCTTTCGCATCCTCCGCTGCTCTTTTCGCCGCATCTGCCGTCTGCTTGGCTGTCGTCGCTAATCCTAGCGCGCGTTCTGATGCCTGCTGTGCCTGTACACCCTGTTCTGCCGTCGCAAAAACTTCATAACTATAAAGACTGGCTGTTCCTAGTAAATTGGGAACAACAACCGTATCTTGTGATACACCCTCTATGATCTCTTCTTTCGTCGCTACCGGTATCTGATATTCATGCGTATGATTTGGTATCCCCATCTCTTTCTTCCTTATATCTCTTCAAACCAATACTTATAATGAACACTCTTTCAGCTCTTCTAACTCGACACTCAATGCCCTTAACCGCTCTTCTAATCCTTGCAGCCTGCCTTCAAGTTCTGACTTCAAAGCATCTTTCAACAAATCAACAATCCTATTAAGCGGGGCATGCACAAAATGATCCCCTGAATACAAAACAACCCGTACTTGGGACGGGTCGCTAATCTCTGATATCGCAAAGGGTTTCGATAACATGCATTCTCCTCCTTAGGTCTTTATCCCATAAACAACACTCACATTCATCGGGCGGCTTTCAACGCCACCAAAACTATCCATCATGATGGTATGATCATGTTCACCTAAATCTTCTCCTGATTGATTAAGGATTTCAGAGACATGAAACCGTTCATGTTTTAAGAAAAAAGGATGCGAGCTATATACCTTGCCCATCTGAGGCGCCAGCTCTTCTGGTGATGGTGGAGACGTGACACGGTCAAATTCCCTGCTACACTCCTTCAATGCATCTCCTGTTAAACCCAAACATTCCTCATTAAGCAAACTAGGACGACGAGAAGGCAATGCATCTTGACCTCCTCCAAAACAATCAAGATTATCTTCTCCCCACAGATTAGGTGCAAAACATTTTCTACGACCCTTTCTATCCTGTAACGTGTCTTTCGTTTCACTAACATCATCTCCTCTAGGGAAATCCGTTTCTACCTCTACAACAACACTCCTTTTGTTTCTCAAACGACCAGAAGAAACAGCACGACTCGTCCTTGAATTGCTTTCTGAAGAAAAAGGAAAAATATGTTCATGATCTCTCAAGGAACTCTGTTGCACACTCCCAAAATCACGCCCTCTATCAACAGAACCTAAATAATCAAAACCACGTAAAAACATGCCGCGCAAATCGGGGACATTAAACGTTGTATCATCTCCACCATGCCCCCAGAGCGTCCCTATGGTTGCAAACAAATCACGATACTTATCCCGTGAATAGGAACGACCATCACACAACAACCAACCAGAAGGCAATCTTTCCATCGCAAAGCAACCTATAAAGCCCGTAGGTAAGCCTCTTAAGTATAAAGATTTTCTTATCGTAGGATTGAGTAAATGCCACCCCGAAAGGGAGGCGTCATAAACCAAACTATACAGACAGCCATGGGCTATCTCTCCCCCTACAAGAGACGATAAGCCGTTTTCTGTTGCCTGATAAATCGGCTTGGTGGGCAGACCCTCTCGATAAATCGTCGTTCTGCCAAAATTCCAACCAACCGCCCTAAAACGCAAAACAAAGCCATCTTGATATCCAGAAAATACAGAATTCTCGAAAACAATCCTGCTACTTTGCGTTAAATCATTAACCTGAACAACGCCATCAAACCCTCCTCCACTACACGATAAATATTCCCTCACACGCTGCATCATCGCACGTGCACTATCATTAACTGTATGGGGCGCTTGCCCTTCTGACCAGTTAATCATATTATCCGCACCAGCGTTGTCTGACGCCGTTAAAGACCAATCATAAATATCTGACATATCCCCCTCAAGTCTTTATCGCAAAAACTACCGATACATTAATGGGACGCGTTTCGCTCTCACTATCCCTTGATGCCATAAGATCTTGGCTATGGGGGTGTCCCATAGGAACCGCAAGAATATCATAGGTGCGAATATTTTCTTCTCTTATCCTAGAAACTGTTGCAACTCTCGATTTTTCATCCTCATCAAGAACATGACCCCATAAAACTGTTGCATTCCCATGCCAATAACGCTCATTCTCATCACTCGGCTGGAATACCGATATCCTATGTCCTTCATGTTGATGAGCTTGTATTAAATCCTGCTGGACACTCGCAAAGCTCCGTCCTGTATCAATATTACGTCCATCATCAAAACCACGTAAAAACATGCCGCGCAAATCGGGTATATTGAAGGTCCGATAGCCATCGCCACTCCCCCATGTGGTTCCTATCGCCGCAAAAAGATCGCTATAATAACTTCGTGAATAAGCACTCCCATCACACAATAACCAACCATTAGGGATTGCTTGCATCGCAAACGTCCCTATAAAGCCTGCTGGATAAAGAGCATTTGCCAAGCCCGTGGGAGATAATACAGATGTTGGATTGAGTAAATGCCAACCTGCAAGCGATGCATCATAGGCTAATCTATAAATGCAACCTTGTTGGATTTCTCCTCCCACAAGAGGTACCGCTCCTAACTCTGTCGCCTTATAAACGGGCTTGGCGGGTAAATTATTCAAGGAAACGGTTGTCGCTCCAACATTCTTGCCATTTGCTTTAAAACCTATAACAATATCATTTTTGTATTCTGAAAAGAGCGATTTGGTTTGAAGCGTGATCGCACTCGTTTGCTGCTCATTATCAACACGCACAACCCCTTCAAGGGTTCCACCCGTATCCGAAAGATACTCTCTTACCCTTTGCATCATACCGCGTGCGCTATTATTGATTGTACTTGGCAATTGTCCCTCTGACCAATCTATCAAATCATCAGCGCGTGTGTTATCAGACGCTCTCAGCGACCAATCATATATCGTTGACATAACTCTTGTTTCCTAAATTCCGTAAAACGCCCGCATCAATTGCGTCATCAAAGGATGATCATCTGCGCTCTCTTCTTCTTCTGAAGGCTCTTCTTGTGAAGCTAATAACGCCCTTAAAACCTCTAGCAAGTTCGCTCTATTGCCCATGTCCCCTCGTGCAATAGAACTTGCTCTATAAGGTTGCTGCCCCCCATACATTTGGAAAACACGATTAACAAAATCACCAGCACGCATCGCACTGTTTCCAGAATTTAAACCAACCGCATTGCTCCCAACAAGTTGTGCCGCATTGGCATGGGGATTCTGCAAAAGACGCGCGGCTCCTCCTGCTCCCTGTTGATGCGCTAAATACAATTCTGCCTCTGTTGGTGCTCTCCCCAAAACACGGCTTAAATGGTTACGATTGTCCCGTGTGAACCGACCCATCGCATCAGCTGCTTGTATGGGGTCAAAACGGTCTTGTAAGCCATATTGCTTGGCGGTGCTGTCTATAAACTGATACAGACCACCAGCAGAAGAACGTGGATTCCTTGCATTGGGATTGCCACCACTTTCCACTTGCGCAACACGGTATAAATAGCTTTCCGGCAAGCCATACCGCGCCGCTGCTTGACGTATCGCTTGATC
>NZ_JAQISY010000005.1:0-118866 GCF_028618465.1 Bartonella sp. MM73XJBT
GAAAATTTTCTCGCAAAAGACGAATGATAAGATGTTTATCAAAAGCAGAAATTTGTTTTTTGACCATAAGGTGCTTCTCTATTCTATCGTTATTTATGCAAGATTGAAGCACTTTGATGAGAGACATTTAGCTTTTATAAAATACCTCCCCCTGAAAGGTTGCGTACAGCTACCACTTAATTTAAAAG
The DNA here is from genome assembly GCF_028618465.1 of Bartonella sp. MM73XJBT. Lineage (NCBI taxonomy): Bacteria > Pseudomonadati > Pseudomonadota > Alphaproteobacteria > Hyphomicrobiales > Bartonellaceae > Bartonella > Bartonella sp. MM73XJBT. The sequence goes on from NZ_JAQISY010000005.1 coordinate 189, forward strand.
CATCACAACAACACTCTCTGATGCTTTTACAACACGCCATACACTCAACTCTTTTATAATCTGTATTTTATATGATTCCCATAAAGAATCATTTAGCTGCTATCACCATCATCATCTGGCGGCCTTCGAGTTTTGGCTCAGATTCAATTTTAGCAATTTCACTTGTATCCTCTTTAACCCGCTGAAGAAGCTTTAATCCAAGATCTTGGTGAGCCATTTCACGTCCACGAAAACGCAAAGTGATCTTCACTTTATCACCATTACCAATAAAACGATGAATAGCTTTGAGCTTTACACCATAATCATGAACGTCAACATTTGGGCGCATCTTAATCTCTTTGATTTCGATGACCTTTTGTTTTTTACGTGTCTCTGCGGCTTTTTTTTGGGTTTGATATTTCAATTTTCCCAAATCGATGATCTTACACACCGGTGGTTCTGCATTTGGCACAATTTCAACCAGATCAAGCCCTGCTTCTGCAGCCATAGCAAGCGCTTCTTGTATTGCAACAACGCCTTGATGTTGTCCTTCATCGTTGATAAGTTGAACACGCGGAACGCGAATATCCTGATTTGAACGTGGTCCGTCTTTTTGGGTAGGTGTTATTTTAAACGGTTTGCGAATGGTTTATATTCCTTAATTCTGATTCATCTACAGCGTAATTTAATATACAATTATACACAGAAAAACAACTAGGATTCGTGCTTTTTTCATATTTGATTTATGACTTTGAGATTTGATTTAGAGGATACAAATTTTTCTTTTATGAGTATGAAATGTTTTATGGAGAAAAGAAATTATGGATCATAATATTCCTTGCCAGTTTTTTTCGTTTGAAGGTACCTCTCTTGCGGTACGGCCTCGCAAAGGGCGGGGTTCTCCAGGTTTAGTTTGGCTTTCTGGCTATCAGTCCAATATGTTAAGAAGCAAAGCGATGTTGGTTGATCATTTTGCACAGAAGCATGATTTATCTTGTTTGCGTTTTGATTACTCTGGTCATGGAGAATCGGGGGGAGATTTTTTTCAAGGCACGATTTCACGTTGGGTTAAGGAAAGTTTAGCGGTTTTTGAAACCTATTGTGAAGGTCCACAAATAGTGGTTGGTTCTTCCATGGGGGGATGGATTGCTCTAAGGCTTGCTATGTTGTTAGCGCAGCAAAAGAAGAGACTTGCTGGTATGATCTTAATTGCTCCAGCTCCTGATTTTACACAAACATTGATAGAACCACAGTTAGGTCCGAAGGAATGGAAAATTTTGGAAGAAAAAGGCTATATTGAACGACCTGTGGATGATAATAATGATGACCCGACGCCCTTTACAAAAACGTTGATTGAAGATGGGCGAAACAACCGAGTTATGGAAGGGCGTATTGATCTTGGCTGTCCGATCCATATTCTTCAAGGGATGCAGGATAATGATATACCCTATCAACATACATTGACTTTACTAAATCATTTACCTTTACAGGATGTAACATTGACACTTGTTCCTGATGCAGATCACGGATTTTCTCGCCCAAAAGATTTGGAATGCCTTGAGACAGTTTTGAGGTCATTGATTGATAAAATTTCTGAAAATTTTCTCGCAAAAGACGAATGATAAGATGTTTATCAAAAGCAGAAATTTGTTTTTTGACCATAAGGTGCTTCTCTATTCTATCGTTATTTATGCAAGATTGAAGCACTTTGATGAGAGACATTTAGCTTTTATAAAATACCTCCCCCTGAAAGGTTGCGTACAGCTACCACTTAATTTAAAAGCATCACAACAACACTCTCTGATGCTTTTACAACACGCCATACACTCAACTCTTTTATAATCTGTATTTTATATGATTCCCATAAAGAATCATTTAGCTGCTATCACCATCATCATCTGGCGGCCTTCGAGTTTTGGCTCAGATTCAATTTTAGCAATTTCACTTGTATCCTCTTTAACCCGCTGAAGAAGCTTTAATCCAAGATCTTGGTGAGCCATTTCACGTCCACGAAAACGCAAAGTGATCTTCACTTTATCACCATTACCAATAAAACGATGAATAGCTTTGAGCTTTACACCATAATCATGAACGTCAACATTTGGGCGCATCTTAATCTCTTTGATTTCGATGACCTTTTGTTTTTTACGTGTCTCTGCGGCTTTTTTTTGGGTTTGATATTTCAATTTTCCCAAATCGATGATCTTACACACCGGTGGTTCTGCATTTGGCACAATTTCAACCAGATCAAGCCCTGCTTCTGCAGCCATAGCAAGCGCTTCTTGTATTGCAACAACGCCTTGATGTTGTCCTTCATCGTTGATAAGTTGAACACGCGGAACGCGAATATCCTGATTTGAACGTGGTCCGTCTTTTTGGGTAGGTGTTATTTTAAACGGTTTGCGAATGGTTTATATTCCTTAATTCTGATTCATCTACAGCGTAATTTAATATACAATTATACACAGAAAAACAACTAGGATTCGTGCTTTTTTCATATTTGATTTATGACTTTGAGATTTGATTTAGAGGATACAAATTTTTCTTTTATGAGTATGAAATGTTTTATGGAGAAAAGAAATTATGGATCATAATATTCCTTGCCAGTTTTTTTCGTTTGAAGGTACCTCTCTTGCGGTACGGCCTCGCAAAGGGCGGGGTTCTCCAGGTTTAGTTTGGCTTTCTGGCTATCAGTCCAATATGTTAAGAAGCAAAGCGATGTTGGTTGATCATTTTGCACAGAAGCATGATTTATCTTGTTTGCGTTTTGATTACTCTGGTCATGGAGAATCGGGGGGAGATTTTTTTCAAGGCACGATTTCACGTTGGGTTAAGGAAAGTTTAGCGGTTTTTGAAACCTATTGTGAAGGTCCACAAATAGTGGTTGGTTCTTCCATGGGGGGATGGATTGCTCTAAGGCTTGCTATGTTGTTAGCGCAGCAAAAGAAGAGACTTGCTGGTATGATCTTAATTGCTCCAGCTCCTGATTTTACACAAACATTGCTAGAACCAGAATTAGGGACAGAAGAGTGGAAAATTTTGGAAGAAAAAGGCTATGTTGAACGACCTGGGGATGAAGATGATGAAACGATGCCCTTTACAAAAGCATTTATTGAAGATGGAAAAGATAACTGCGTTATGAAAGGATGCATTGATGCTGGTTGTCCGATCCATATTCTCCAAGGGATGGAGGATGATAAAATACCCTATCAACATACATTGAATTTACTAAATCATTTACCTTTACAGGATGTAACATTGACACTTGTTCGTGATGCAGATCATCGATTTTCACGCCCAAAAGATTTGGAATGCCTTGAGACAGCGTTGAGGTCATTGATTGATAAAATCAATATAAGATAGAGATCCAATTTACTGATAATCAAGGGCATAATATATGACTGTTTATGAGCAGCCTTTTATTTTTTCTGATCGCATTGTGCCTATACGGGTACGTGAACATGAACATGCGCGCCGACTTACATTACGTATTGATGCAAGGTGTCAGGAAATTGTTATAACAACGCCACCAGCGGTGAGTCTTTGTTCGATTCAAGATTTTATTGAAAAGCATCGATCTTGGATTGAGATACGCCTTACGCGCGTACAAATTACTCACGAAAATTCTTATCTCAAAGAGGGAATAACGATTCCTATATTGGGTGTAGTGCATACCATAAGACATAAAGCAGGGCGTGGGATAACAGAAATCATTACAGGAGATGGCGAAAAAGAGCCTCAAATTATCGTTTATGGTCAATTAGAGCATTTACCAAGACGTGTTGCTGATGTTTTAAAAAAGCAGGCTGCGTGCATTATAACACCATTGGTGGGACATTATGCACATAAAATAGAGCGTAAAGTAAAATCAATTTGTTATAAAGATACGAAAAGTCGTTGGGGTTCTTGTTCAATAAGAGGAAATCTCTCTTTTTCGTGGCGTCTTATTATGGCACCAAAAGAAATTGTTGAATATGTTGTTGCGCACGAGGTTGCTCATCTTGTTGAAATGAATCACGGCCCAAGATTTTGGGATCTTTGTGAAAAACTTTGTCCCGAAAGTAAAAAACATCGAGCTTGGTTGAAGGAAAATGGTCATAAGTTGCAGGCTATCGATTTTCATTCATATAAGCTAGAAATATGAAAAAACTTGAAGAAGACAATATTCGGCGGAACTTTTTATTGAACAGTTTATTATATATGTGCCTCATGACATGATGAGGAATGCATTGAAGCCTCAGCAATATTGTCTTCCCCTGCTTAGTTTGCTGAGTGTCTTCAATGTTTTTACTTTATCTTTTTTATAATTCAGCTTAATAATATTTCATAATTCTTAAATTGAGATTGGAAGAGCGCTTATGCCTGTCCTTAGAGATCCCGTTCAGCTATTACAGGCACTTATTCGTTGCCCTTCTGTTACGCCTCACGAAGCAGGTGTTTTATCAACTTTGGAACAATTTCTCACAAAGATAGGGTTTCATATTGAGCGTCCTGTTTTTTCAGATAAAAATACAGAAGATGTCGAAAATCTTTATGCCAAGATAGGAAAAGAAGGACCGCATCTTATGTTTGCGGGTCATACGGATGTTGTACCGCCAGGGGCATTGGAACAGTGGACATATCCTCCTTTTGAAGCTGTGATAGATCAAGGGAAATTGTATGGGCGTGGTGCTGTTGATATGAAGGGTGGGATTGCTTGTTTTGTTGCAGCACTTGCTCGAGTTCTTGAGAAAAAATCCATTAAAGGAATGGTAAGTCTTTTGATTACCGGTGACGAAGAGGGACCAGCACTGAATGGTACGGTTAAACTTCTCAAATGGGCGGAACAAAAAGGTGAAAAATGGACTGCCGCTCTTGTAGGTGAACCAACAAGTGTAAAAACGGTTGGTGATATGATAAAAATTGGTCGTCGGGGGTCAATTTCTGGTATTATTACCGTTAAAGGTCGCCAAGGTCATGTTGCTTTTCCGGAGCGGGCAGCCAATCCTTTGCCTTTAGCAAGCCAACTTCTTCAAGCATTAACACAAACGACCTTAGATCAAGGCACAGAAGATTTTCCACCAAGCAATTTAGAATTAACATCCATTGATACAGGGAATTCTGCAGTGAATGTTATTCCAGCACAAGCGACAATTCGCTTTAATATACGTTACAACGATCTTTGGACAAAAGAAATGCTTATGAGGGAAATTGAAAAACGTCTCACCTCAGTACAATCAACAAACAACAGTGATCAATTGCCCTTCTATCAACTTGAATGGATTCCAAGTTTGGGTGATGTTTTTTTGACCAAAAATGATAAACTTATTCATACATTATCCAATGCTATTAAAAGCATAACAGGGCATATACCAGAATGTTCAACTTCTGGAGGAAGTTCGGATGCGCGGTTTATTAAAGATTATTGCCCAGTCGTTGAATTTGGCTTACCAGGTCAGACAATGCATATGGTAGATGAATGTGTAGCTCTCGATGCATTGGAAACTCTCACGGCTGTTTATGAACGTTTCATTGTTGATTTTTTTGCATAATGAAGGAAGCGATTGTTTTTTCAAAAACATTTCTTCAACAAATTGAAAGCTATGAATATGATAGCATAATTGATGTCATGAAAGATAAAAATGATAGGGATTTCAGTTTGCCAATTGGTTGATAACATAATCAAGAAGGATTCGTCCTTTGTCTGTCGCTTTTAAGCGTTGATTTCCTGTCATTTCTACTAGCCCTTGTTGTTGCAAATCGATAAGCTTTTTCATTGGTAAACCCTTGGTATTTAGGGCTTCATAACGTGAAAGATCCAAACCTTCGCAAAGACGCAACCCCATGAGGAGCATCTCATTTGCTTGTTGCTTAAGAGTCAAGAGTTCTGTTTCAATACAACCATGTCCTGTAGTTTCTACCAATTCAAGCCAATGTTCGGGATATTTCTCATTGATTGTCACATAACGTTCACGGTTTTCAATTTGAGAGACAGATGCTTTTGAAGAAGTAGAACAATGATTTACTGAGGATTCGATAAAGCGTCCATGGGCTCCTGGACCAAAGCCTGCATATTCATGATAACGCCAATAGAGAAGATTATGAGCTGATTCGGCACCAGGGGTTGCATGATTTGAAATCTCATAGGCTGGTAGCCCATGCCGTGTAGTTATTTCTTGGGTAAGATGATACAGGTCTGCTGCGAGTTCTGATGGGGGAAGGATAAGCCTTCCTACGTCATGAAGTCGTTTAAAAGCCGTTCCCTCTTCGATAGTTAATTGGTAAAGAGAAAGATGATCTGCTGCAAAATCCAGTGCTTGAAAAAGTTCACATTTCCATTGTTCAAGGGTTTGTTCTGGGCGAGCATAAATGAGATCAAAGGATAAACGTGGAAAGATTTTCCGCGCTAGAGCAATAGCGTGAAGGGCTTGTTTTACATCATGGAGTCTGCCAAGTTTTCTCAGTGCGTGATCATTGAGTGCTTGTACACCTAAGGACAAGCGGTTAACCCCTGCTGCGCGATATCCGCGAAAGCGTTCTGCTTCCACACTTGATGGATTAGCTTCCAGTGTAATTTCAACTTTATCATCAATTGTCCATTTTCTAGCAAGAGCTTGCAATAAGGCATCAACAGTTTGAGGCGTCATAAGAGAGGGCGTTCCTCCACCAATAAAAATGCTGGTAATATGACGTGGACCTATTTTATGATATTGTGTTTCTATTTCACGTTCAAAGGCGGTTACAAAACGTGGCTGATCAACACCATGCACACGAACATGGGAATTAAAGTCACAATAGGGACATTTTGCAGCGCAAAAGGGCCAGTGAATGTAAATGCCAAAGAATGCTTCATTCATGAGAGTGTTAAAAGGTTTTCAGCTAAAAGTTTGAAAGCACGTGCACGATGTGAGAGTGGGGGTGTTTTATCATGGAGTTTCCAGCCATGTTTTTGCTCCGTTGACATTTCTCCAAAGGTATTTTCATATCCATCTGGTAAAAAAATGGGATCAAAACCAAAACCTTTATCTCCTCGTGGAGGCCAAATAAATGTTCCTTCAACGCATCCACGAAAATAATCGGCATGAGCATCGGGCCATGCAATGCAAATAACGGATATAAAACGGCATTTTCGTTGGCTTTTTTCATACGCTCCGTTTTTTTGTAGTTCATCTTCTATTTTTTGCATAGCCTTTGAAAAGTCACGTGTGCCATCAGGTTGTAGGGCAAGATCAGCTGTATAAACACCCGGAGCGCCATTTAATGCATCCACTTCGAGACCTGAATCATCTGAAAGGGCTGGAAGTCCTGTATTTTTTGCTGCTGCAAAGGCTTTTATATAGGCATTTTCTTCAAATGTTGTTCCTGTTTCTTTTGGTTCTGGCAATCCAAGTTCTTTTGCGGATTCTATTGTCAATCCGAAAGGCGCAAACAGTGTAGTAATTTCATGCAATTTACCGGTGTTATGTGTAGCAATAACGAGTTTTTCGGCTGCTATGCTTCTCATAGGCATTTCTCCAGAAGTGAAAAGGGGACTATTTTGTGCTACAATTAATTGGAATGCTTAATATATACAAATTATGCCAGATTTTATACAATGTTCTTTTTTTACAAATTTATGAATATTTAGCCACATGAAATCTTTCATATTTTGTACTAACAGTGATTGTCTTGAAAAGACATAGAGACGGTCTTTTTTTGATGATGGCATTTTTTATGATAAATATATGCTATGCTTTCACTGCTTTAGTCTATTTGACCAAATCTTGGCAAAACTTATATAAGAGAGAGAAGTGTTTTAAAGTAGTGAAACAAGCGTGATGAAACACAAACCTATTGATGATGAACTAAAATATCTTGATGAGCGTTCGCGAGATATCTTTCGCCATATTGTGGAAGCTTATCTTAATGATGGTGAACCTGTAGGATCACGAAATCTTTCAAAGCTTTTGCGACAGACATTATCACCAGCAACGATTCGCAATGTGATGAGTGATCTTGAACATCTTGGTTTAATTTATGCACCTCACGTATCTGCAGGTCGGATGCCAACACAATCGGGATTGCGATTTTTTGTTGATGCATTTATGGAAGCGGGTGATTTGCCAAACGAAGAGCGTGAAAGCATTGAAGCTCAAGTTAAAGAAGCCGGTCATGCACAATCGGTTGAACATTTTCTCGTTCAAGCAAGTCGCGTTCTTTCAGATCTTTCTCGTGGTGCAGGGCTTGTTCTGGCAACAAAGTATGAAGGTACATTAAAGCATATTGAATTTGTGCGCCTTGATGGGGAGCACGCTCTTGCTGTTTTAGTAACACAACAAGGAGAGGTAGAAAATCGTATTGTTCATTTACCAGAAGGGGTTACCCATGCGCAATTGACAGAAGCAACAAATTTTCTTAATGCCCATATTCATGGGCGCACATTGAGTGAAGCAAAAGAAGAAATAGCACGTTTATGTGCAGAAACACGGGCTGCGCTTGATCATTTATCCCATCATCTTGTTGAAACGGGATTAGCACTCCTGGGAGGAGAAGATGCTGATCATAAAATACACCTTATTGTTCGTGGGCGCAGTAATTTGCTTGAAGATGTGAAAGCAGAAGAAGATTTAGAGCGGTTACGGCATTTATTTGATGATCTTGAAACACGTGAAAGTATGGCACAGCTTCTCGATTTAACCGATGAAGGTTCGGGAGTTCGTATCTTTATTGGTTCGGAAAATAAGTTGTTTTCGCTTTCTGGTTCTTCTTTAGTCGTCGCACCTTATCGTGATTCAAAACAAAGGGTGATTGGCGCTTTAGGAGTGATTGGACCCACACGGCTGAATTATGCAAGAATTGTACCTATGGTTGATTATACAGCACAACTTGTATCGCAACTGTTGCGTTAAAATAACCAAGTGAATATTTATACTATAGACGTTCATTGTATTAAGATACGTAAATACCCCTTGATTTTTGTCTGCAAAATTTCGATATCGAGAATAACAAATCTTATGAAGGAATGGAATTTTTATGTCTGACGAAAAAAACAAGTTTACTGACGCTTCATTTGAAAATTGCGATTTGAAAAATCCGGCTGATCGCGATGCGCTTAAAAAAGCAGCGGATGAATTTTTAAAAACGCGTGAAGCAGAGGCTCGTGCAGAGGTTGAAGAGGAAAAAGATGAAGTTGTTGATCCTCTGATTGCCTTACAGGACGAAAATAAAGAACTGAAAGATCAGCTTTTACGTCTTGCTGCAGATATGGAAAATCTTCGGCGTCGTACTGCGCGTGATGTGGCGGATGCAAGAGCCTATTCAATTGCTAATTTTGCACGTGACATGTTATCTGTTTCTGATAACCTCAATCGTGCTTTGGAGGCTATTCCAGAAGGAGCAAAGGAGAATGATGCTGGTTTGAAAACATTAGCTGAGGGTGTAGAAATGACTGAACGTGCAATGATAGCAGCGTTAGAACGCCATGGAGTGCAGAAAATTCATCCAGAAGGACAGAAGTTTGATCCTCACTTTCATCAAGCGATGTTTGAAATCCCTAATTCCGATGTACCAGATAATACCGTTCAACAAGTTGTTCAAGCGGGTTATATTATCGGTGACCGTGTCCTGCGTCCGGCTATAGTTGGTGTCGCCAAAGGAGGGATGAAAGAGCCTTCTGTTGAAACTGATTCAGCTTAAAATATATCAGTAATAATGCCTTTGGCGTAAAATAAAGTATTGTATTGTATATAACCGTCACACTTCCGTGAGGTATTGTGTCAAAGGAGGTTCTAAAGGGTGGTAAAACACCCTTTTACTCTTGAAGTGCCCAACTTCCTTTTACAATATATGGGGCATCGCTTGAGGGAGATGACGATAACAATAAAACAAAATGATCAACCTCAAAAGGATGAAATGAAAAATTACCTCGAGAAGACAGATAAGAAGGAAGATCTTCAGGTTTAATATCAAACAATCGCGCAACGGTAATATGCGGAATAAATTGTTTTTCATCAGTTGTTAAGATTAAGCTGTTGCGAATAGTTTGCATCTTTTCGTGTAAGAGGTTGAGAGTTTCACAAGGCTCAATGCGAACAACAAGAGAATGTGGAGCATTTTCTGAACCAAAAACATCAAAACCCTTTATTTGTAACACAAAAGGAGGGAGTTTTATTGTGTCAAAGGCGCGCATAAGTTCAGCTGCTACAGCGTTTTCAACTTCACCAAAAAAAGATAATGTGGCATGAAAGTTTTGTGGATTAATCCACTGCGCGTTCGGTAAACCATTTTGCAGCGATATGAGTGCTTGTGTTGTTTGCTGAGGAATTTGAATGGCACTAAATAGACGGGACATGGGATCTCTTTATAGTAAAAAGGCGCTACCGCAAAAGCGATAGCGGGTAATAAAGGTGGAGTGCACCATTAAGGATAAGACAATTGTGCGGAAAAAGAATGTCTAAAAGATATTATTCTATAATGATAAGTTGAATTCATAAAACTTACTTCTTTTAAGAGAATGATTATAATAATAAAAACTCTATTTACGGATGTCTTACGGCCAAAATATGCAGTAGAAGGATTCTTTATGTTTTCATTTCACGACGGTGTTCGTGAATGGTATAGCGTTATATCCATTATGCACCACCATCTTTACGCTTATGAAAGAGCAAATCAAGCACTATCATTGTATTTTCCAGCCCCCAATATTATAATAGCTCTTGGCACCTGAGAGCATTCATAAGAGTCATTTTATTCCTTTTTTATAAGAGTTTTTATCTACACGCCGATCTACTTGTGCTGTCAAGGAAATGATTTTAATTGATTAATATGAAAGGATTTCAGATGAGGGAATCTTATGATATTCGGGTTTCTCATTCCATATAAAAACTGCGAAGTTATTATTATAATCAATGTGGTATCATTTTAAAACACCACAAATCGAGCCAGATAAGGAAAGTTAGTAAATTTCAACTGTGACGATCATTTTTATATTGTTAATGTAGCTTTAAAGTTTAGCATATCCAGTAAAGGGTGAATATTTCTCTTTCTGGAGATATTTCATCATGCATGTTAGGTATGAGAATAGCTATAAACAACAAACATTTAAATTGATCGAATAGAGTTTGAAACGAAAGCAAACACAATATATTGTGCACAACATAATTGTTAGCAAACATTCACACCTCCGATAATCATAATGCCAATCGATGATGCAAGTTACCGGTCCTTTTAAGAGAAAAATAGGTAAACCAATCAAAATAATAAATGACGAGAAGAGGAGTGATCACACATATTTTGGGGATAATAAATTTCTAATTCTCTTCTCCAAATTTATTATTAATGAGTCTTTCAAGCGCATCGAGAGCATCAGTTGCTTCTGGTCCCCAAACGCGAATGGTAAGGTTACAACCAGAGGAAGCAGCGAGCATCATAAGCCCCATAATCGATGAACCGCCAACGATTTTGCCATCTTTTTCAACTTCAACGCTAGCATTAAAATTGTCAACAGTTTGAACGAACTTTGCAGAAGCACGTGCATGTAACCCACGTTTATTACAGATATTGAAATGACGACTGAGTTTAGAGGGGAGAGGGTCTTTGGAAAGCATTAGAGTTTAATTATCCGCTATAAAATTATACTGGTACATTAATATATTTACGTCCTGCTTCTTGTGCTATTCTTAAAGCTTCTGATAATGAAATATCAGGGCATTGGCGAATAGAAATGAGTTTAATGAGCATAGGTAGATTAACACCCGCAATCATTTCAACACGTCCTTTTTCAATAGCAGGAATAGCCATATTTGCTGGCGTTCCACCGAACACGTCTGTTAATATGATTACGCCATGGTTTGTATCTGTAGAGGAAACAGCGGCTATAATATCGCCTCGGCGCTGATCAATATCATCATCGGGATAGACACATATTGTTGCGAATTTTTCTTGTGTTCCAACAACATGTTCTACAGCATGTAGAAATTCGACAGCCAGCTCACCGTGCGTTACAAGCACGAGTCCAATCATTTACACAAACTCCTGTTAACTAAAGATCCAACTATATGGATGAGAAACATATTTTACAAAGCTTTATTCTGCTGCCAAGAAAAATTTGCAAAAAAAAGGCAAAAAATGTGATTTTTTTATATTTAGAAAAAAATTAGACAGATTTGTGCCACACTTTCCTAAAAAAGAATGCCTCAATAGCTTGACAAATGGCTGTACAATCAGCTTCATGAAGACTCGGGAGTTTTAAAAGAGGAATGTGTAAATCTGCAAATTGAAAAGTTTGATTTGTGGAAAAGCGTTCATATTCAGGGCCAAGAAGAATAACGCAATCAATCGTTGTTTGGTTTTCAAACTCTACCATATAGAGACCAACACCGCGAATCTCAATACCGCCCTGCAAGCCTTCTGGAGTGTATCCGTGAAGTTTTCCATTTTCCACACGCAGCATAGTATAATCATCACTGATAAGTTTTGCTTTGCGTTTTGACCATTCAGCACGGTCGAGCAGAGAAAGGGTAAGAGTTGATTTTCCTGATCCCGATGGACCTATAATTAAAAGTCCCTTTCCTCCTAGTTGAAGGCAATTTGCGTGGAGTATTTCACTTTTTGTTGTCATGCCTTTTTCTTTGGATAAAAATTTATTTAGCAAGGGGAAGTATAATAATAAAACGTGCACCAGTTTTACTATTTCCAAGTTTGGGGTCAACAATATTTTCGGCTGTAATTGTTCCATTATGCGCCTCGATGATTTGTCGACTAATAGAAAGGCCAAGTCCTGAATTTTGACCAAAACTATCTTCATTGGGGCGGTCAGTATAGAAGCGTTCAAAGATGCGTTCAATATTTTCTGAACGAATACCGGGGCCATTATCTTCAATGGTTAAAATAAGAGTTGAAGCATGACTTTTCATAGTTATAGAAATTTTACCGCTATCATGGGGAATAAAGGAACGCGCATTTTCAATAAGATTAGAAATGACTTGTCCCAAACGCAGTTCATGTCCCAACACAAGATAGGCTTTTCCATGAGGACGTGGGATAATATTAAGACTTATATCAATGGTTTGCCTATTACGGTATACTTCTTGAACAGCATGAACAAGACTTTCCAAAAGCGGCGTCATATCAACGATCTGTGCGGTTTCACGAGCAAGTTCTGCATCGAGCCTAGAGGCATCAGAAATATCAGTAATCAAACGATCAAGACGACGTACATCATGTTGAATAATTTCGAATAATTGTTCCTGAGCTTCTTCATTTTTAGCCAGAGGGAGTGTTTCAACAGCACTGCGTAGTGAAGTGAGAGGATTTTTTAATTCGTGACTCACGTCAGCAGCAAAGCGTTCAATGGCTTCAATACGCATGTAAAGAGCATTGGTCATATCACGAATAGAGGTTGAAAGGTGACCAATTTCATCTTCACGCATTGAGAAGTCAGGAATTTCTACACGCTTATTATTACCATTGCGCACACGATTGGCAGAAGCAGATAATTTGCTTAAGGGATGTGCAATCGTATGGGCTAAAAAAAGAGAAAGGACCAAAAGCACACTGCCTACCACAGCAAAGACTTTAAAAATAACCAGTCTTTCGCCTTTTACAATGTTGTCAATATCTGAACCGGTTGTTGAAAGAAGAAGCGCTCCCACCACTGCACGATAGCGTTGCACAGGAACAGCGACAGAAACAATGAGTTGACCTTGTCTGTTACGTCGTTTAGCAGTAGCAAGAGACCCGTTTAATGCTCGGTACACTTCAGGGTAAGCAATGCCACTGTTTCTTGCCTGCTCTCTATCAAGAGTGATAGTACTGCCGTAAAATGTGTTTGAAAACCATGAAATGAAGCGTTCCCACATGTTTTGTTCAGTTTTTAGTGGGGGTAAATTATAGCTAAAAACTTCACCACTAGAATAAAGAACGCGCGAGTCAAGAAGTAAAGTCGCATCACGATCATAGATCCGTGCTCTTGTTGTTTTTGGTGTGATGAGGCGTCGTAAAAGAGGGGCGACTTGTTCAGGATTAATGGGAAAGTCCCAGGAATCGGTTGATTGAGGTGCAGGTGTAATACTTTCTCCGGTCTGTAATTCTAAAAGTTTTTGAGGATCAATAAGAATAGAATTGGGATCTACTGTTGCAGAGGCGGCAATGGCTCCAGCGATAATTTTTCCTTGGATGCACAAACTTTTAATTTTTGCTTCAATTAAACCATCGCGAAATTGATTAAGATACAAAATTCCTGTAACAAGAACGGCAAGGGCAGCAATATTTAAGATGACAATACGGCGTGTAAGACTAGAAAAAAGCAATTGTCTAAGAAGATGTCTCACCCTAAGGTGCAAATAAGTAAACATAGAAAATGGCGTCGATAGAATGCCATTTGGTGTTGTTTTTTGCAGAGTTTCCAGTTGAGTATCTTTTGTCATCGATTTGATCGCCGTTCAAACTTTTGCGACAAAATAGTTTTATACCTCGTGAAAACGATAGCCTACACCATAAAGTGTTTCAATCATTGCAAAATCATCATCCACTTGTTTAAACTTTTTACGCAGACGTTTAATGTGACTATCAATGGTGCGGTCATCTACATAAACTTGATCACTATAAGCAGCATCCATCAAAGCATCACGACTTTTTACGACTCCAGGTCTTTGCGCTAAGGTTTGTAGAATCAAAAATTCTGTAACGGTTAAGATAACAGGTTTATCTTTCCATGTACAGGTGTGGCGCTCTTGATCCATCACCAAATCCCCACGCTTGAGAGAAGAGGTCGAAGAAGTTCCTGTTGTAAGTGGTTGGTTGCGGGCATTGGAACGACGCAAAATAGCTTTTACACGCTCAATAAGAAGGCGTTGAGAGAAAGGTTTGGTAATAAAATCATCCGCTCCCATTTTAAGACCAAATAATTCATCAATTTCGTCATCCTTAGAGGTAAGAAAAATAACAGGAATATCAGATTTTTGACGCAATCGACGCAAAAGTTCCATCCCATCCATTCGGGGCATTTTAATATCAAAAATAGCTAAATGTGGAGGATGGAGTGTTAGACCTTTGAGTGCAGATGCTCCATCTGTATAGCTTTCAACCCGATAGCCTTCTGTCTCAAGCGCAAAAGATAAAGATGTCAAAATATTGCGATCATCATCAACAAGTACGATCGTCTGCGTGATTGTTGGTGTATCTTTCATGGCTTCTTAGACCTTTCTATTGCTGTGGTAGCAAACTATCCACATTATTTATATGGGAGTTCACATTTTTTTTGCAAAACAAATGTGGTACAAATTGTAGCAAAGTAAACTTCTTTTCATTCTTACGGTAAAAGCTTGTTTTATCTTTGTAATTTTATAATGCTGTTGCGTGCGTAAAGATCCCTTCGTTTGAGAGAAAATCTAAAAAAAATATGTTTTTTATCAAAGTGCATTATTTTTTGTCCCAGAATTAAACAGATTTGTTTGTGATTGTTGAAGTTTAGAAAAACCGCCTATCTGTTTTTAAGAGCAAAGAAAAGAGTGTAGTGACATATATGCAAAAATTTTTCTTCCACTGCACGAAAGGAGAGCATAAATGGGATTTTTTAATTTTATAAAAACAGTTGGAGAGAAGCTTGGTATTGGGGATCATGAGCCAGAAGAAAAGGATTTTAAGGCGGCATTTAATAATTTTCAACTTGATACAGAAAAAGTAAAGATTAAGGTTGAAAACGGTAAAGCTATTTTGAGTGGTGAGGTTCCAGATAGAGAAACACTTGAAAAAGCAGTTTTGGTTGTCGGTAATTCGCAAGGGATTTCTTCTGTTGATATTGATCAATTAAAGATTACAGACAGTACGTCTGTGAAAGTTTCTCGCTTTTATGAGGTTAAATCTGGTGATACACTTTGGAAAATTGCTGAAGAGGTTTATGGAAAAGGACAAGGGAATAAAAACACCTTTATTTTTGAAGCGAATAAGCCGATGCTAAAATCTCCCGATAAAATTTATCCTGGACAGGTTTTGCGCATTCCTGAAATTAACCTTAACTGATGAAAGAGAAAATAAATTTCTATTTTTACAGTATGTTTTATGGCACTAAACCAAATAAGGAGCATGGTTTTTCCATGCTCCTTATTTGGTTTAAATAATGATGAAAAATTTAATGATGAGGGACTGATTTGGCAGATGATTTTCCTCCCATAGCGTTTACAGAGAAATCAACATCAATTGTTCCTGCTTTCTCAAACGTCAATTTTGCGCTGATTTTGTCACCTCGTTTGAATGGTTGAGAAAGCCCCATGAACATAATATGATCACCACCAGGCTTAAGGGTGATTTCGCCATTGCCTGGAATTTCAATGCCATAGTGCATTTTTTCCATTTTCATAATATCGTTAACAACTGCCATGGAGTGGATTTCCGTTGTCTGTACTCCTTTTGTTGAAACAGACACCAAACGATCTGGGGTATTGCCGTGATTAATGATGTAGAGATAACCGCTACCAACTTTTATACCTCTAGCGGTTTCTCGCGTCCAAGGATGAAGGATTTCTATATCTCCAATTTTATATTGTTGAGCGGTTGCGGGGTAGGCTATACAAGCAAAAAGAAAAACCCATACGATATTTGTAACAACTTTTTTGAATGGATGTTGTCTGTAAGTTGTATATTGAGATACGAGCCTCTTCGTTTTCTCGATGATAAGTTTTATCATTAATTCACCCTCCTTTGTTTGATTCACTTTTGAATGCTCCTTTTTATTATTTAGCAGAGTTTTTATTTAAAATAAAAGAAAGAATTGCCAGAGTTATAGGAACAAGGATAGGTTGCATAGATCTCTAGAGTTTTAACAGTATACTTAAAAGCAAAAGGGTATTTTTGAATTCTATGGCTCGATTTAATATACAGATTAAAGAGAAAATGAAGTCGATCATATTTACAGTGTAGCTTTTCAAGAGCAATGAACAATGAGGCGCTTAGAAATGGAACGATTAAGAAAAGATTGATAGAGATATTTTTACAAAGAGATTATTTAGAAAGATGCGGTTTAACGCTACAGCTTTAGTGATGGAAAGAACATCGTATTTATTGATTGTATCAAGATATGATCATCATTATAGAGGTGTGCCTTAAAAAGGATTGTGCTATTTGTGGTATAATCATTGAGTTTTTAAGTGATGTGGCAAAATATTCTGACCAAAATATCATTTCATTGAGAGGGATCAAAAAAATATGCAATGATTATTTGTTATTTTTCCAATTTTTATAGGTTAATATGTTAATGAACATTGTCAAAAAGGGTTGCTATAATATTAGCATTATCAGTATAGAGAGTGTTTGCGGGTAAGTAGAATAGCTAGTTTTAGAAGAAAAATTTTATTTTAAGAATGTTTCTCT
The DNA here is from genome assembly GCF_028618465.1 of Bartonella sp. MM73XJBT. NCBI lineage: Bacteria > Pseudomonadati > Pseudomonadota > Alphaproteobacteria > Hyphomicrobiales > Bartonellaceae > Bartonella > Bartonella sp. MM73XJBT. The sequence goes on from NZ_JAQISY010000005.1 coordinate 17,493, forward strand.
CATGACTCTCTTGTAGCGATAAGAGCCTGTTCTTATATACGAGGCAGAAAGGCTTGTTGCAACTTACAATTTATTGTTTGTGTAACTTGAAGTGAAGTACAGGCTTTGAGTGTTATGAGGAGCTGTCTTAGAAAATGCTTAATGAAGATTGAGGTAGCTTGCTGAAATGGAGATTATAATATGGCAAAAGTAATTGGTATTGATTTGGGGACAACAAACTCTTGTGTTGCTGTCATGGATGGTAAAAATGCAAAGGTTATTGAAAATTCAGAAGGAGCGCGCACAACGCCTTCGGTTGTTGCTTTTACGGATGGGGGAGAACGGCTTGTTGGACAACCCGCTAAACGGCAAGCGGTAACAAACCCTGAAGGAACAGTTTTTGCGGTTAAACGCTTGATTGGTCGCCGTTTTGATGACCCCATGGTTGAAAAAGATAAAGCGCTTGTGCCTTATAAAATTGTTAAAGGTGATAATGGTGATGCGTGGGTTGAAGAAGCAGGTAAGAAATATTCTCCTTCCCAAATTTCAGCAATGATTTTGCAAAAGATGAAAGAAACGGCAGAATCTTATCTTGGTGAGAAAGTTGAGCAAGCGGTTATAACTGTTCCTGCTTATTTCAATGATGCACAACGCCAAGCTACCAAAGATGCAGGGAAGATTGCTGGATTAGAGGTTTTACGGATTATCAATGAGCCCACAGCTGCTGCTTTAGCCTATGGTTTAGATAAAAAAGACGGAAAAACCATTGCTGTTTACGATCTTGGTGGTGGTACATTTGATATTTCTGTGCTTGAAATTGGGGATGGCGTTTTTGAAGTTAAGTCGACCAATGGCGATACTTTTTTAGGCGGTGAAGATTTTGACATGCGCTTGGTTGGTTATTTTGCTGATGAATTCAAGAAAGAACAAGGGATTGATCTGAAAAATGATAAGCTAGCATTGCAACGTTTAAAAGAAGCGGCAGAAAAAGCAAAAATTGAACTTTCCTCTTCACAACAAACCGAAATCAATTTGCCGTTTATTACAGCCGATCAATCTGGTCCCAAGCATTTAACAATGAAATTGACTCGGGCAAAATTTGAATCTCTCGTTGATGATTTGGTTCAGCGCACTATCGAGCCTTGTAAAGCTGCATTGAAAGATGCCGGGCTAAAAGCTGGTGAGATTGACGAAGTTGTTTTAGTGGGTGGTATGACACGTATGCCCAAGATTCAAGAAGTTGTGCAAAGCTTCTTTGGCAAAGATCCACACAAAGGCGTTAATCCTGATGAAGTTGTTGCAATGGGTGCAGCCATTCAAGGTGGTGTATTACAAGGCGATGTAAAGGATGTATTGCTGCTGGATGTAACACCTTTATCTTTGGGTATTGAAACGTTGGGTGGAGTCTTTACACGTCTCATTGAACGCAATACCACTATTCCAACAAAGAAATCGCAAGTTTTTTCAACTGCTGATGATAATCAGAGTGCTGTGACTATTCGTGTGTTCCAAGGTGAACGCGAAATGGCTAATGATAACAAGTTGTTGGCTCAGTTTGATCTTGTTGGTATTCCACCAGCACCGCGTGGTATGCCTCAGATCGAGGTTACTTTTGATATTGATGCGAATGGTATTGTCAATGTTTCGGCGAAAGATAAAGGAACGGGTAAAGAGCATCAAATTCGTATTCAAGCATCAGGTGGTTTAAGTGATACTGACATTGAAAAAATGGTAAAGGATGCAGAAGAGCATGCCGCTGAGGATAAGAAGCGCCGTGAAGGTGTGGAAGCAAGAAATCAGGCGGAAGCTCTTATCCATTCAACGGAGAAGTCGCTGAAAGAGTACGGTGATAAGGTCTCTTCAGAAGATAAAGAACAAATTGAAACAGCAATATCTGATTTAAAGTCTGCACTTGATGGCACCGATACTGAAGAAGTGACAACAAAAATGCAGAAATTAGCAGAAGTCAGTATGAAACTTGGACAGGCAATGTATGAAGCTTCACAAGCAGCAGCCGCTAACACTGAAACAGATACAAAGGATGATGATGTTGTTGATGCTGATTTTGAAGAAGTTAATGATAAAAAGAAATAGTGCCAGCAAATGTGTTGATCAATAAAGAAACCCGGCCTTTGAAATATAAGGCTGGGCTTTGTTATTTGAGATAAGTTGCAACTTTTTTGCTAAAAATATAAATTGAAAGCAAATCTTATCTATAAAGATGGATGAAAAAATTATCAGGAATACATGATGAAGGTTGATTATTATGAAATTCTTGGCGTGACTCGCGAATGTGATGATAAAAAGTTGAAATCTGCTTTTCGTAAGTTGGCAATGCAATATCATCCTGATCGCAACGCAGGAGACAAAGAGGCAGAGCGGAAATTCAAGGAAATTGGCGAAGCTTATGAAGTCCTCAAAGACCCTCAAAAGCGTGCTGCTTATGATCGCTTTGGCCATGCAGCTTTTGAAAATGGTGGACGCGAAGGAGCAAATCCCTTTAGTGGTTTTGCTGCTGGTGGTGGATTTGCTGACATTTTCGAAGACTTTTTTGGCGAAATTATGGGGGGAATGCAGCGTAAGCGTGGTGATGGACGCGAGCGTGGTGCGGACTTGAGTTATAATATGGAAGTAACCTTGGAAGAGGCATTTTCGGGAAAAACTGTGCAAATTCATATTCCAAGTTCCGTTACTTGTGATACTTGTGAGGGATCGGGTGCGAAAAAGGGCTCTAAGCCACAAGTTTGTGGAACCTGTCATGGAGCTGGTCGTGTACGTGCTGCACAAGGTTTCTTTTCGATTGAACGGCCATGTCCTGCATGTCATGGACGTGGTGAAACCATCACAGATCCATGTCCAAAATGTCAGGGAACGAGACGAGTGGAAAAACAGCGTTCATTGAGCGTGAATATTCCAGCTGGTATTGAAGATGGTACGCGTATTCGTCTTTCTGGAGAAGGAGATGCTGGTATTCGTGGTGGTCCCAGCGGTGATCTTTATATTTTTCTTTCTGTTAAACCGCATGAGTTTTTTCAGCGAGAAGGGGCAGATATTCATTGTCGTGTTCCAATTTCGATGGTGACAGCTGCTTTAGGAGGTGAATTTGAGGTTTCTGACCTTGATGGTGTCAAAGCACGTGTGAAGGTTCCAGAAGGTACTCAAAATGGACGACAATTCCGCCTTAAAGGAAAAGGTATGCCCATGTTGCGCCGTCAGCAAGAAAGGGGTGATCTTTATATTCATATCACTATTGAAACACCGCAGAAGCTAACTCAAGAACAACGCGAATTATTGCAAAAATTTGAAAAGCTTTCAAATCATGAGAATTCACCGCAATCACACGGTTTTTTTTCACGTATGAAAGAATTTTTTGAAAATATCTCAAAACAAAATTAATAAATATGCAGAAAAATTCATGAGGGGAAGAGTATGCTTGCAAGATTGTTGTGATGCATTTTCTATTGCATCATAATCTTTGAAAAGATTGCTCTTTTTTCTGTCATGAAGTTATTTAAAGAGAAAAGAGGGGGGATGTTTTAGGCTATAGTTTTATGGCTATCTGTGGATGTCTTAAATTATGGAGTATCACGAAGAGAAGAAACAATTGAATGATTTTACGGTTTTCTATCAGAGGGGGTCGTATATTCTATTAAAAAGGACAAAGCATGACAGAGCTACAGTTTTTTTGATGTGCTGCTGTCAAGCCAGTCCTATCATTCATTTATCCGCTTCTATTATCGCGACTATTTTTTTAAGGGTTCATAAAAAACATTTTTAGTTCTTTTAAAACGGTTTTATTCAAATACTGATATTATCTAGTTCTGCCGTAAAATACTGTTGTTTATGATAGTGATATAAGGTATGGGAAACTTTGCGCATGAAGTCTTTTTAGAGAACGTGTGAGTATTCAGAGCTGGACTTGTTCGTAGAGTCTATGCATTGAACTATAGCAATAGTCAGCAGTAGGAATCCACCGAGAGGGTTCGGGTTGTTTACAAACCGGCAGTGGTAGGGATCTTTGTCTTTTCGGACATGGAGGAGATTAGTTGTCATCTGTAAGCTAACGATTTTATTCATTCATCATAAAAAGGAGGTGAAAATAAAGAAAATATTTCCCTATTCAGAGCTCTCATTTAAAAGAATAATTATGAATTATTATTATAAATCAATGTATTATAGTTCTCTGTAGTATGAGAGAGGGAGACTGTTCAGTTCATATTTTCTGATATTCAATTATGGAAAAGAAGACAAATTTTGAGGTTAAAATTTTAACTTATTTGAAGGTGAACATATGTGCGACTGAGGTATTTTCTATATTGGTGATATGGTGATTCATGATATCGTGATTTTTATTTTCATCTTATAAAATCAATGGTTGTATATATCTGTATTCATTGTTAAAGATCCGTAAGTTAAGTGTACGGTGTGGCTTCAAAGTTCTTCTAAATTCTGCTTTCATTTATATACAAGGTCATAAAGACAATGATATTTTGTATATCTGTTTTGTTTTATTTTTAGATATCAATTCTTTTAAAGGGCAACCTTTATTGCGTCTTTTTATTACTTTTGTGTGATGTAAACAATGGGCGTTTTTTAAGGGGGGGGGGTGGATAGAGTAAACTTGTTTTAAATTTTTTTCACTTTTTCTACATTCTGCTTAAGAAAGGGTAAAAAGTGATGAGGAGGCTCTTTTGATGGATGAAGTTGAAAATGATATTGAAGATGTTTTTGCAACACAAGCAGCATTTTTATCATCTGCTTTACCTTATATGCAAAAGTATGAAAATGAAACAGTCGTTGTAAAATATGGCGGTCATGCTATGGGCGATCCTGATTTGGGGCGGGCATTTGCACGTGATATTGCTTTGTTGAAGCAATCAGGAATCAATCCTGTTGTTGTTCATGGTGGAGGACCGCAAATTGCTGAAATTTTGATGAAAATGGGGATTGAATCACGTTTTGAAAACGGTTTGCGCGTAACTGATGAGCGGATTGTTGAAGTCGTTGAAATGGTTTTGGCGGGTTCCATAAACAAAGAAATTGTTGCTCTTATCAACGCCGAGGGGGAATGGGCAATAGGGTTGTGTGGGAAGGATGGCAATATGGTTTTTGCTGAAAAGGCTTATAAAACTGTTATTGATCCCGATTCACATATTGAACGTGTTTTAGATTTGGGTTTTGTTGGAGAACCGGTTGAAGTTGACCGCACATTGTTAGATCTTTTAGCATGTTCTGAAATGATACCAGTTCTTGCGCCTGTGGCTCCAGGACGCGATGGAAAGACCTATAATATTAATGCTGATATTTTTGCTGGAGCTATTGCTGGTGCATTAGAGGCCAAACGTCTTTTATTTTTAACAGATGTCCCTGGTGTTTTAGACAAAAAAGGTAAACTTTTAAAGGAATTAACGATTTCTGAAGCGGAAATCCTCATTAAAAATGGAACGATTTCAGGTGGTATGATCCCAAAAGTAGAGACGTGTATAAAAGCCCTCCAAAATGGTGTGGAAGGTGTTGTCATTTTAAATGGCAAAACCTCGCATTCTGTCTTGCTAGAATTGTTTACCGAACAGGGAGTTGGAACACTCATTGTTTCCTAAGCTAGAGAGAAGAATTGGAAAAGAAAACCTTTCATGATGAATATAAAACAGTTGAAACATTCTTTATTAAGCAAACCAGAATTCACATTATTTGCTGCGACAATATTGTGGGGTATTACATTTTTAGTCGTTCACATTGCGGTACGCTATAGCGGTCCTCTGTTCTTTGTTGGATTTCGTTTTATTGTTGCATCACTTATATGCGGGGCAATTTTTTGGCGCTCTATGAAAGGTGTAACTGTTTATGAAATTTTTGCTGGGATGGCTATTGGTGTAGGAATGTTTTTAGGTTACGCTTTACAAGCAGCGGGGCTTCAAACCATTATTAGTAGTCAGTCAGCTTTTATCACAGCACTTTATGTTCCGACAGTTCCAATATTGCAATGGATTGTTTTTAGAAAACCACCTCGTTTAGCTTCTTGGCTTGGTATTATTTTCGCCTTTATTGGTCTTGTCTTTATTTCTGGACAAAAGCCAGGACAGTTTGATTTTTCGAAAGGCGAAGTTTTGACTTTGTTAGGCGCTTTAGCAATTGCTGGAGAAGTGATCCTCATCAGCATTTTTGCTAACAGGGTTGATAGTCGACGGGTAACGATTATACAGCTATTTTTTAGTGGTGTTTTTTCATTTTTTTGTATGCCTTTGGTGGGTGAAAGCATACCTGAATTTTCATGGGTATGGTTGAATATCGGAATAGGTTTGGCATTGATGAGTGCGATCATTCAATTGGCGATGAATTGGGCACAAAAATCTATTTCGCCCACACGTGCAACACTCATTTACGCAGGCGAACCTGTATGGGCTGGTATCGTTGGGCGTTTAGCTGGTGAGCTTTTGTCCCCTTTAGCTTTATTGGGGGGAGGGTTTATTTTGATTGGGATTGTTGTGGCTGAACTACAACCTTCACAATGGCGTAAAAAAACGAAAATGACTGAAAAATTTGATTAATTGTGCATTTTTGTCATGCTATTTCCATCTAAAAAGATTTCATAGTTTTTATTTTCAAGTCGATATATTTCTTTATAAGAATAATCTATTTCTTCCTATGTTGAAGAAGAAAGAGGAAAATAGTAAAATTGTCTCATTTAAATCCTATTATTAAATCACTCAAAATCATTTATTTACATGCTACAAGTGAGGTTAGTGGTATGGATAAGAAGCGTTTTTAAAAGCGTAAAAATGTTTCTTATATGAACGCTCTCAAATGCAAGTGTTATTGTAATATTGAAGACTGGCAATAGATGATGGCGCCTTCAGAAGTATAAAAATGGTTTTGTTCAATGCATTTGATATTATACTATTCATGGTTGTTTTCATAAAATGGGTATGATGAGCATTAAGAAAAGTTTCTTTAAAACAGGATATGAATGTGCAAGACAATGGCATTCTATTTTGCGGCGTTTTGTGCTTTATGAGGGGTATGATCCGATCAAGAGAAAGAAGAATAAAATTTTTTAAAGAGTAGACGTTTTTCAAAAGACATGGTGCAAGAGAGAGCTTATTTCTAAAGTTTTAGCAGTTGCGAAGATCATCTGCTTCGTTATAAGGTTGTTTTGTGTAAGGTTGATAAAGAAATAGGCTAGCATGTACAAAGAGAAAACAATACTCTTTGCAAATTTTATCGCAAGTCTAAAGCTATAGAAGAATTTCTAACAATATACAGCATATGAGCGGTAAAAGGGCAATGAATATAAACAAGTTAACAGCATTTGGGTGTTTTGAATCATTTGTATAGAGTTTAGCAAACAAAATCCTCATTTTTTATGTTATGAAGGGCTATGTTTTTAAAGAGTCTTTTCATTTATATTTTTTGCAAGGCTTTCGCAGAGACATAATTGGTCTTTGCCTTTTGTGTCATTCTTTGCTAAATCGCCCCTATGACAGTAGATCGTAATTATATTCGTAATTTTTCCATCGTGGCACACATTGACCATGGAAAGTCAACTTTGGCTGATCGTTTGATTCAAATGACAGGAGGGCTTGAGAGCCGCGAGATGAAAGAGCAAGTGCTCGATTCTATGGATATTGAACGCGAACGTGGGATTACCATTAAAGCACAAACAGTACGTTTACACTATAAAGCGCACAGTGGTGAAACTTATATTTTAAACCTTATTGATACACCTGGTCATGTGGATTTTGCTTATGAAGTTTCACGGTCTCTTGCCGCTTGTGAAGGTTCGCTGTTGGTGGTAGATGCGAGCCAAGGTGTAGAGGCGCAGACGTTGGCAAATGTTTATCAAGCTATTGATAATTCTCATGAATTGGTTGTGGTACTTAATAAGGTTGATCTTCCGGCGGCAGAACCTGAACGTGTAAAAGAACAAATTGAAGATGTGATAGGCATCGATACCTCTGAAGCCGTGGAAATATCAGCAAAAACAGGTTTAGGTGTCCCTGATGTTTTAGAAGCAATTGTTACACAATTGCCCCCTCCACATACGGGTGATGTTGACAAGCCTTTAAAAGCAATGTTGGTTGATAGCTGGTATGATGCATATCTTGGTGTTATCGTTTTGGTACGCGTTATTGATGGTGTGTTGAAAAAAGGTCAAACCATTCGCATGATGGGGACTGGGGCAAAATATCCAGTGGAACGGGTTGGTTTTTTTACTCCCAAAATGATTCAGGCCGATGAATTAGGTCCAGGAGAGATTGGTTTTATAACGGCCTCTATCAAAGAAGTTGCAGATACACGGGTTGGTGATACCATTACGGAAGAGCGCCGCCCTTGTGAAGAGGCATTACCTGGTTTTAAACCAGCCCAACCGGTTGTTTTTTGTGGACTTTTTCCCATTGATGCCGCTGATTTTGATGATTTACGCGCAGCCATGGGCAAATTACGCTTAAATGATGCAAGTTTTTCTTTTGAAGTTGAAACATCAGCGGCTTTGGGATTTGGTTTTCGTTGTGGTTTTTTAGGCCTTCTTCATCTTGAAATTATTCAAGAGCGGTTAGAGCGAGAATTTAATTTAGATTTAATTGCGACAGCGCCTTCGGTTGTTTATCGTATGAATATGAATGATGGTTCTGTCAAAGAACTCCATAATCCAGCGGATATGCCAGATATTATTAAAATTTCTTCTATTGAAGAACCATGGATTCGCGCGACAATAATGACTCCTGATAATTATCTTGGATCCGTTTTAGAGCTTTGCCAAGAACGGCGTGGAATACAAGTTAGTTTGTCCTATGTCGGGACGCGTGCCATGGTGACATATGACTTGCCACTCAATGAAGTTGTTTTTGATTTTTATGATCGTTTAAAATCAATCTCAAAAGGTTATGCTTCCTTCGATTATCAGATGACAGATTATACAGAGGGCGATTTGGTTAAAATGTCTATTTTGGTGAATGGAGAATCGATAGATGCATTATCGATGCTTGTGCACCGCACTATTGCAGAAAAGCGTGGGCGTTCACTGTGCGAAAAATTGAAGGATCTTATTCCTCAGCATATGTTTCAGATTCCAATTCAAGCAGCAATTGGTGGTAAAATCATTGCGCGCGAAACAATTCGTGCTTTACGCAAAGATGTAACAGCGAAATGTTATGGGGGTGATGTTACGCGTAAGCGCAAGCTGTTAGAAAAGCAAAAAGAAGGCAAAAAGCGAATGCGCCAATTTGGAAAAGTAGAAATTCCACAATCGGCTTTTATTCAAGCGCTCAAAATGAATAAATAATGAAATAAGGGAGTATTCTCCCTTATTGATTGCTTTGATTTTGTTGATTGGCTACAGTTCTTTACGGAATTCTTAAAGAGTACACTTTAGTCACGCAAAAGATCATTAATGGATGTTTTCTCTCGTGTTTTTTGATCAACGCGTTTCACTATAACAGCACAATAAAGGCTTGGACCTGCTTCACCATTTGGCAGTGGTTTAGCGGGGAGAGAACCTGGAACAACAACAGAATAGGGAGGGACTTCGCCTATAAAAATTTCGCCTGTTGTACGGTCAATAATTTTTGTGGATTTCCCAATAAAGACTCCCATCCCTAAAACAGAACCTTCACGAATAATGCAACCTTCAACAATTTCAGATCGCGCGCCGATAAAACAATGATCTTCAATAATCGTTGGGTTTGCTTGCAGTGGTTCTAAGACACCTCCGATTCCAACACCACCAGAAAGATGAACATGTTTGCCAATTTGTGCGCAAGAACCAACGGTAGTCCATGTATCAACCATTGTGCCTTCATCAACAAAAGCCCCAAGATTGACAAAGGATGGCATGAGTATAACGTTTGGTGCAATATAGGCAGAATGGCGGACAATTGCTCCAGGAACGGAGCGGAAACCGGCTTTTTGAAAGTCAGCTTCTTGCCAACCAGAAAATTTCGAAGGGACTTTATCCCACCAATATGATTCATTGACGCCACCAGAAAGGATGCGCATAGGATTGAGGCGAAAAGACAAAAGAACAGCTTTTTTCAACCATTGATGAACATGCCATTGTCCATCTTTTTGGCGTTGTGCAACACGGATTTCTCCTTTATCAAGGAGGTTTAGTGCATGTTCGACGCTCTCACGAATTTCCCCCTTTGTGGTAGTATTGATAGAATTGCGGTCGTCAAATGCTTTTTCAATAATCATTTCCAGTTGTGTGAGATGAGTCATGGCTAGAGTTCCGTTAAACAAGTTGAAAGTTTCAATATTTATGACTCTATGGACTACGTGAAGAAATCTGTGCAGTCAATAAAACGATGAGGAAGAGAAATAGGATAGATGCATGAAAAAAGGCTATAAAGAAAAACGAGGAGAAGAACAAAACCATTGGACACCACTGCTTCATGCGAAGGATGCCCTACAACAGGTAAAAAAAGTTTCTGATTCAGCACAAATGCGTTCGCCTACTTATCGTTTGGCTTATATCGATCAAGAATTTATGATGCGTCCAGAATTACGCTCACAACGTATTGGTCTTGAGTTTTTAAAGCCAGAAATAACACTTCAAGAATGTGATATCCAATCAACAGTTGTTTTATTTGGTGGTGCGCGTATTCCTGAATCTGGGCAAGCAGCGTGGGCAGCAAAAAATGACACGCAAAAGAAAAATTTGCATGCTATGTCCCATTATTATGATGAGGCAAGGGAGTTTGCGCGTTTGTGCTCAGGCTATTCTGCTACCACTCAATATCGTGAATTTGTGGTTGTCACAGGGGGAGGACCAGGGATAATGGAAGCAGGAAATCGTGGCGCCTTTGATGTTGGTGCACCAACGGTTGGTTTAAATGTTGTTTTACCCCATGAGCAGGCGCCTAATTCTTACATAACTCCACATTTATGTTTTAATTTTCATTATTTAGGGATGCGCAAAATGCATTTTCTCATGCGGGCAAAGGCATTAGCGATTTTTCCTGGAGGATTTGGTACTCTAGATGAGCTGTTTGAGACATTAACGTTAATACAGACAGGACGGATGAAACAGGTTCCAATTTTATTGTTTGGCAAAGAATTTTGGCACAATGTGATCAATTTTGGTTATTTATCAGAACAAGGCACAATTTCTCCCTCCGATGTTGATTTGGTAAAATTTGTTAATACTGCAGCAGAAGCTTTTGAAGAAATTTGTTGCTTTTATAAGCTTCCTTAATTGCTTTTGAAGAATTAATTTTGATGGGACAGTTAATATTCCACTTTAGTCAAATAAAGCCCTGAAGGCGGTGCAACAACACCACACCGTGTGCGATCTTTAGCATGGAGAGCTGCTTCAAGATCTTGTGCTCTCCAGCGTCCAACACCAACTTCCATCAAGCTTCCTGCAAAGGAACGGATTTGATGATGCAGAAAAGAGCGTGCTTGTGCATAGAGGAAGATTTCTTCTCCTTCTCTTTTCACATCAAGGCGTTCAAGGGTGCGAATAGGGCTTTTAGCTTGGCAATGTACTGAACGAAAGGTCGTAAAATCATGCTTTCCTACAAGTTTTTGGGCAGCTTCATGCATAGCTTCAGCATTAAGGGGTTTTGGTATCCACCATACGCGTTTAGCGTTTAGGGCTGGTGGAGAACGGCGATTGAGAATTTTAAAAAGATAATAACGTTTGATTGCGGAAAATCGTGCATCAAAATCATGAGAGACATTTTCGACATTTAAGATTGAAATATTTTCTCGTTGTTTTTGCAAATGCGCATTCAGAGCATCGCGTATAGTGTGCGTCTGCCAGTTTTTTTCAAAATCAACATGCGCAACTTGCCCCATAGCGTGTACACCAGCATCCGTTCGACCCGCTGTTGTGATGGTCAATTGTTGTCCACAAAAGAGAAAAATGGCTTGTTCAAGAGCTCCTTGTATGGTGTGCAGATCTGCTTGACGTTGCCAGCCAGCATAATTTGAACCATCATATTCAAGGGTGAGTTTAAAACGTGGCATATCAAGAAACAGCAGAAATATGAGCGCCTCGCAAAAATGTTGCGCACTCAAGGACTTTACCACCAGATCTTTGCAGATAGGTTACTTCAAGGCGTCCTTGTCCACAATGGATAATTAAAGAATCTGGTTCTATTCGACCGATTTCAAGAGAAGGACCCGTTGTTACACGACTTCCAAGAATTTTTACACGTTCTTCTCGTCCACCGATATTCATGTTACACCAGCAACCAGGAGAGGGAGAGAGTGCACGAATATGTCTATGAATATGTTCTGCGGGCATTGTCCAATCAATGCGAGTTTCTTCCTTGTCAATTTTGGCGGCATAAGTGATGCCTTCTTCTAATTGTGGGGTAAGTTGAAGCTGTCCTTTTTCCAGAGCTGATAGAGCTTCTATCATAAGTTCTGCGCCGATATGTGAAAGCTTGTTTGCGAGTTCATCGGTCGTTATGTGATCAGTGATAGGGACGGAGCGCGATAAAGCGATAGGCCCTGTATCAAGTCCTTCATCCATTTTCATAATCATCATCCCCGTTTCCTTATCACCAGCCATAATGGCACGCTGAATAGGTGCAGCACCACGCCAACGTGGTAAGAGTGAAGCATGGGCATTAAAACAACCAAAACGCGGTGTTTCAAGAATGGCTTTAGGTAAGAGAAGCCCATAGGCAACAACAACCGCAGCATCAACCGCAAGTGCTGCAAATTGCCTCTGCTGTTCGGTTGTTTTGAGTGTTTGAGGGGTGAATACGGGAATAGATTTTTCTTCTGCAGCATTTTGCACAGGTGATGGGATCAATTTAAGACCACGACGTCCTGCTGGGCGAGGAGGTTGACTGTAAACAGCGACAATATCATGGCCTGCATCTAACAAAGCCTGTAAAATAGGAACAGCAAAATGCGGTGTTCCCATAAAACTTAATCGTAATGCCATTACAATACTGCATCCTGTGTATTGTTTTCTTTTGCACGTTTTTTAAATTTTCGTATCACCATATCACGTTTGATTTTTGAAATGTGATCAATAAAGAGGCGACCATTTAAATGATCAATTTCATGCTGTAAGCAAGTTGCCAAGAGATCATCTGCTTCCATTTCTGTTTGTTTTCCTTCACGATTCTGATAACGAACACGAAGGCGTTTAGGACGTTCAACCTCTGCAAAATATTCTGGAATAGAAAGACATCCCTCTTTGTGAACATTACGTTCTTCTGAAAGCCATAAGATTTTTGGATTGATAATAACCTGTGGATTTTTCTGTTCATCATTTTGCGAGACATCTATGACCAACATGCGCAGTGGTATACCAATTTGGATAGCAGCAAGACCAACGCCTTGAGCATGATACATAGTTTCCAGCATATCATCAGCAAGCTTTTGGAGGGCTTCATCAATATGCTCGACAGGTTTAGATACTTCCCGTAAAATCGGATCAGGTAAAATAACTAAAGGTCTCATTGGCATGGATCACAGATTAATCAATCCATTGTTGTGGGTCAATATTGAATAACGGATTCTCGCGCTTTTTTGCGATAAGAACGTTATATTGTACCTTATGTTTGATTCGTTTTTTTCTTTTACGCTCTCTGATGAGTCTTTTACAAGACTGAGTGCTCTGCTTTTATTGCTGCTTGTATGTTTGGTGTTCTTTATATTGATTTATTCTCACCGAAAAAAGGCATTTTGGGAAAGCGAAGTTGCTAAGTGTGCCCGTGAAGCACAAATACAGATGGCCACATTGCTCAAAACACAAGCTGAAATGCAAGGACGAATGCAAACAATGGCGGAAATTTTTGGTCAAAGGCAGGCTGAATTGAATAAGTCACTTAGTGAGCAACTCAATGGCATGACAGTTAATTTGGGTCAAACCCTTCAGGTACAGACCAAATCAACTTATGAAAATTTAAATCGTTTGCAAGAACGTTTAGCGGTCATTGATGCAGCGCAAAATAATATTCAGTCACTTACGGGGCAAGTCGTTCAACTACAAGCCATTTTAAGCAATAAGCAAACGCGTGGTACTTTTGGTCAAGGACGAATGGAAGCAATTATTGCCGATGCCCTCCCAGCAAATGCTTATGTTTTTCAGGCAGTTCTCTCCAATGGAAAGCGACCAGATTGTCTTATTCATATGCCGAATAAATCACCCTCCTTAGTTGTTGATGCTAAATTTCCTCTAGAGGCTTGGAATGCCATGCGTAAAGCAGCATCCGCACAAGAACGTCAAGAGGCAGAACGTCAATTTCGTACCGATATGGAAGTTCATATTCGTGATATTGCCCAAAAATATCTCATTCCTGGAGAAACACATGATACGGCTTTTCTCTTTGTTCCATCGGAATCGATTTTTGCCACAATCTATGAGGATTTTGAGCCATTGGTACAAAAAGCCAATAAAGCACATGTGATCATTGTATCTCCCTCTTTGTTGATGTTATCCGTTCAGGTTGTACAAACCATTATGAAAGATGCACGGATGCGTGAACAAGCGCATTTGATTCAGTCAGAAGTAGCAAAATTGATGGAAGATTTTGGAAGAATGGATACCCGTGTTCGTGCATTACAGAAGCATTTTTACAAAGCGGGTGAAGATGTAGAGGGAATCTTAATATCGTCCTCCAAAATTATGAAACGTGCTAACCGCATTGAAAATTTTCAATTAAAAGATAATCATGTTGAACCAACGAACATGACAACATCTTTTCAATCGCAAACATTGCGTTTGGTTGATGAGGAATAAAACCAGCTTCTCAGTAATCACAACTATCATGATAGTCTTTTATGGATTGGTAATCATTTTTTAGTATTCATCTCTCATGATTTCCTCATGAAAGAAAGAGAGAATATGCGACACCTTTTGTTTTTAGGGGCATTGGTGTTTCTGCTGGAAGGGTGTGCAACAACTTCCCCGATCCATACAAATAACGCTTGTGCCATTTTGGCACAAAAAGATGGTTTTTTTGATAATTGGGGAAAGGCTTCCAAAAGAGCAGAAATGCGTTATGGAATTCCGATGCCTATTATTCTTGCAACCATTAAGTTGGAATCAAACTTTCGCCATAATGCACGTCCTCCACGCACAAAATTACTTGGTTTTATTCCATGGAAGCGCCGGTCGACAGCTTATGGTTATTCTCAAGCGCTTGACAGTACATGGGCAATGTATCTTCGCTCTACGGGGAGGTCTTTAGCATGGCGTACGAATTTTGCTGATGCTGCTGATTTTGTCGCTTGGTATCATCGTCAAAGTGTGGAGCGCAATGGTGTGAGATTTGATGATGCCTATAGCCTTTATTTAAATTATCATATGGGGCATGGTGCTTATGCGCGCAGTGGGGGATATGCAAATGGTGCACTTGTACAGGCAGCGCAGCGTATGGCAAGAATGTCTAAACAATATGAGCAGCAATTAAAAGCATGTGGGCGGCGTTAAGGAGGATTATAAAAATACCGACAAGAATTGAGTTGGTTTTGCAATTTGTTCCATTATAGAACTTCTTATCAGTAAAATGATCAGGTTTGGTTTTAAAGAGATATCTCTTCATGCTTTCAAGCCAATTTCACGAGAGTGCTCGTGGATAGTCATAAAATGAAGTCCATTGGGCACCACAATTTTTACGCTTATGCAGGTGCAATTGGTCACTATCATTCTCTTTACAGATCCCATGTTCCGACAGCCTTTACATCAAGACTTTTGATAAGAGGCATTTTACGCTTTTTTATAGTTCTTATCCATACCATACACGCTTGTCTTACTTGCAAGAAGCCAGACAATACTTTAATTGATTCAACATAGAAGAGATTTACAATGAAAGAGTCTTACGATATTCAGATCTCTCATTCGATATGTAAACGATAAATTATCATTATCAATAAAATATATATTTTTTAAATTTACATGAATAAAAAACCTTCTTATGATCAAAATCCTTTTTGAAAAGAAAATGCAAATAATAAAAGCTAAACAGCGTAGAGTATACGTAGAGTATAAAAGAAAGAGCAGATACCATTAAATTGATAGTCTAAAGAAATAGCAGAAAATTAAGCGCAGCTATACTTCTTTATAAAAACTAGTTACGCCATTCCTTAAATTAAAATGATTTGCTTCCAATTTATCTATAAAAAGACTAATAGCTATCCTTTCTTAAGAAAGATCGATAAAGCGTATAAAAATATTCAATTATTTTTTTAAACAGTGTTAGTGTAGAGTTACAATTTGTAGCTCATGTTCATTGGCTCCGGCAAGAGCAATAGAACGCTCATCAGACAAAATGATCGGATAACCTGTTTCACCAAAAAGAGCCCATATTGTAATGCCTGGGGTCATTGGAGGAAGATCTGGAAAATTTTTAGCGAGGTCATCGGTACAAACTTTTTTTAAATAAGCAATTTGCCCTACTTCAGAGTAGGACATATTTTGCAACGAAAAGCTTTGTTTATGTTCTCCCATTTCTCTATTCCTTTATGCATTGGCTTTTATGATTTAAGCACTGCTCACTTTAATCGGAATCTGTTTTATTTGTTTTTTTGCTTTTGGTTGGTGTAGATTAATTGATAAAAGACCATTTTTCAACTCCGCATTTGAAACCTCCATTCCCTCGGCTAGAACAAAGGTCCGTTGAAATTGGCGCGCTGCTATACCGTGATATAAATATTGATGATTTTGATTGTCTGTTTGTTTGCCATGAATGATCAGTTGATTATCGTCGAGCAAGATATTGAGATTATTGACTTTAAATCCAGCAACAGCCAAAGTTATACGTATATAGTTTGTGTCATCGTTTTTATGTAAACGCTCAATATTATAAGCGGGATAAGTCTCATCAGCTTTACTAATACGTCGCAATGTTTTTTCTACCGTTTCAAATCCTAAAAGAAAGGGATTGGAGAAAGGCGTCACATGTGTCATTGTGAATGTCCTCTTCAAAGCGGCTTTTCTTGACCAAGCTCTATAAAAAGTGTTTTCTGCATGACTCTCATATGGCAAGTATAAATGATAACTTCAAGAGAGAAGATTGAGAGAGTTCAATGGCTCAAAGGACAAAAAAAGTATCAAAGACGCGAAAATCCTCTGGAACATTGTACAGAGAAGATGAAATTGAAGAAATATTTCGCCGTTTTTCTGTTCAACGTCCGGCTCCTCAGAGTGATCTTATCTATACAGATGTTTTTACGCTCTTAATTGCTGTTGTTCTTTCGGCTCAAGCGACAGATATGAGTGTTAATAAAGCAACAAAAGAATTATTTCGCCTCGCTGATCGTCCGGAAAAAATGATTGCTTTAGGAGAAGAAGAAATTGCACGCCATATTCGTACCATTGGTCTTTGGCGTGCAAAAGCGCGTAATGTTTATACACTTTGTTGCTTTTTAATTGATCACTATGGTGGTCAAGTACCCGATACGCGTGAAGCACTTATGTCCCTTCCTGGAGTGGGGCGTAAAACAGCGAATGTTGTTTTAAATATTGCTTTTGGTCAGCCTACTTTGGCGGTAGACACACATATTTTACGTCTTAGCAATCGTCTTGGTTTAGCGCCTGGTAAAACACCAGAGATTGTTGAAGAAAAGTTGCTCAAGATTATACCGGTTCACTATCTTCGTCATGCGCATCATTGGCTTATTTTACATGGGCGTTATATTTGCCAAGCGCGCAAAGCACAATGTATGCAATGCATTATTGCTGATCTCTGTAAAGCAGCAATCAAAACGAATGCAATTCCAGCACCTTTGGTTGAAGTTCAAGGCAATGGAGCTCCCGTTTTTTTTTGATACACTCTTGCTATTTTGTGTAGACTAGCTTATGAAATGCGGTTGGAACCGTCCGGCAGGGCATGCCGTGGCTGTTTGCATGCTTGTTCAAGCGTTGGTCCGCTTGAATAAAGAAGTCCACTTTAATGAATTATGTGGAATAAAATGAAATTGTAATGAATAAATATTGTATGGAGTAGCAAAATGCCCAAGATGAAGACCAAATCATCCGCTAAAAAGCGGTTTAAAATCACTGCGTCAGGCAAAGTTAAAGGAGCAGCTTCTGGTAAACGCCATGGCATGATTAAACGTTCGAATAAGTTTATTCGCGATGCACGTGGAACAATGGTTTTGAGTGAACCAGATGCTAAAAAAGTTATTCAGTATTATTTGCCAAATGGTTTTTAAACCTTACGCTTTTGATTTTTAGGAGAATATTACATGGCACGTGTAAAAAGAGGTGTAACAGCGCACGCTAAACACAAAAAAGTTTTGAAACAGGCTGAAGGTTTTTATGGTCGTCGTAAAAATACCATTCGTGCAGCTAAGGCAGCAGTTGATCGTTCAAAGCAGTACGCTTATCGTGATCGTAAAAATAGGAAACGTAATTTCCGTGCTTTGTGGATTCAGAGAATTAATGCGGCGGTTCGTGCAGAAGGTTTAACTTATGGGCGCTTTATTGATGGTTTATCAAAAGCTGGTATTGAGGTTGATCGTAAAGTTCTTTCAGATATAGCAATTCATGAAAAGGCAGCCTTTTCTGCTTTGGTTGCTTCTGCAAAGAAGGCTTTGGAATATTTGAAAAACACAACACCTAATGCTTTTGAAGGCGCTGTCAAATAAGCCAGTCGTGTTCTCTTAAAGCATTCATTTATTTGGGATCCCGTACTGGTTATTTCTGGTGCGGGGTTTTTTCTATTCAAAAACAATAGGCAAAAATATGAGCAACATTGAGCGTCTGGAACAAGAAATTTGTTTAGCTTTAGAAGGGGCTTGCGATGAACAAGCGCTAGAAGCAGTGCGTATTGCGGTGTTAGGCAAAAAAGGCAGTATTTCTGAAAAATTAAAAGCATTAGGGAAGATGGATGCTGAAGAGCGCCAAAAAGTTGGTCCAGCTCTTAATGGGTTAAAAAATCGCATTTTAGAATTATGGGCGCAAAGACGTGATCTTTTAAGACGTCAAGCAATGGATGCTCGCTTATCTCGTGAAAAGGTGGATATCACTTTACCCGTGCGTTCTTCGCCTATGGAACGGGGACGTATTCATCCTATTTCACAGGTTATTGAGGAAATTATCGCTATTTATACGAAAATGGGTTTTTCTCTTGCAGAGGGTCCAGATATTGAAACAGATTATTATAATTTTACGGCATTGAATTTTCCTGAAGGTCATCCAGCACGTGAAATGCATGATACTTTCTTTTTTGATGTTGATAAAACAGGGGAGCGGAAATTATTACGCACCCATACATCCCCTGTGCAAATTCGTACCATGGAAAAGCAGAAAGCTCCGATACGTATCATTATTCCTGGGAAAACCTATCGTATGGATTCAGATGCAACGCATTCCCCTATGTTTCATCAGGTAGAAGGTCTTGTTATTGATAAAACCTCTACCATTGCCCATATGATGTGGCTTCATGAGACTTTTTGTAAAGCTTTTTTTGAAGTTCCCTCTGTAAAGATGCGTTTTCGTCCCTCTTTTTTTCCTTTTACCGAACCGTCCATGGAAGTCGATATTCAATGTGATCGCTCTGGTTCGGAAGTAAAATTTGGGGAAGGAGAGGATTGGTTAGAAATCTTAGGATGCGGAATGGTGCATCCCCATGTTTTAAAAAATGTTGGTTTAGACCCCGATGAATATCAAGGTTTTGCATGGGGCATGGGCATTGACCGCATTGCCATGTTAAAATACGGCATGCCTGATTTACGGGCGTTTTTTGATGCGGATCTGCGTTGGTTAAATCATTATGGCTTTCGCTGTTTTGATATGCCTGCTTTTTTTCCTAGTTTAAGAAATGTGTGATCTTGTCAGAAGCTTTAATGTGAGGTTTTAAAATGAAATTTACATTGTCGTGGATAAAAGATCATTTAGAAACAGATGCATCTTTGGATGAAATTTGTGAGAAGCTAACGGCTATAGGTCTTGAGGTTGATCATGTTGATGACCGTTCTTCTTTAAAAGCTTTTGTCATTGCGAAAGTTTTAACGGCAGTAAAACATCCTGATGCAGATAAACTTCAGATTTTATCGGTAGATACAGGAACTGGTATACCTATACAAGTTATTTGTGGGGCACCAAATGCACGTGCTGGGCTTGTGGGTGTTCTTGCTTTACCAGACACTTATGTACCAGGACTTGATGTAACGCTATCGGTAGGAAAAATTCGCGGTGTTGAAAGTTTTGGGATGATGTGTTCATGGGCCGAGCTTGAATTATCAGGTGAACAGGATGGGATTATCGAGCTTCCAAAAGACGCACCTATTGGGGAAACCTTTGCGGTTTACAGCGGTTTAGATGATCCAATTATTGATATTGGTTTGACTCCAAATCGTTCTGATTGCACAGGTGTTCGCGGTATTGCCCGTGATCTTGCTGCTGCTGGAATTGGAAAATTAAAAGAATTATCCTTACCACAATTCGACGCGAGCTTTGAGACATCGCTTGATGTTTCTGTAGATTTTTCGCAAAGCGCACCTTTATGTTTAGGTTTTGCTTGGCGTGAAATGTGTGATGTTCAAAATGGTGCATCGCCGCAATGGATGCAACAACGTTTAAATGCCATAGGTTTAAGACCGATTAATGCGCTGGTGGATATGACCAATTACATCAGTTTTGATCTTGGTCGTCCGCTTCATGTTTTTGATGCCGATAAAATTAAAGGCAATTTGCATGTACGTTGTGCACGTGAAGGTGAACAGCTTCAAGCGCTTAATGGAAAAATCTATCATTTGAGTGTTAAAGATTGTGTCATTGCCGATGAAGAGGGGGTTGTTTCCATTGCTGGTATCATGGGTGGTGAAAGAACAAGTTGTGATGAAACGACGCGGCGCGTTATTATCGAGTCAGCGCTTTGGGATGCACGGAGCATTGCGCGGACTGGTCGTGCATTAGGTCTTATTAGTGATGCCCGTTATCGATTTGAAAGGGGTGTTGATCCAGCTTTTATGGAAACAGGGCTTGAGTTTGCAACAGAATTAGCTCTACGCCTTTGCGGTGGTGAAGTATCTAAGAAGAGGGTTGTTGGTTATCAGCAACCAGAAGTCAAACAGATTGCTTTCCCCTTTTCTGAAATTAAACGTTTAACAAATTTGCCAATAGAGCGTGAAGAAGCCGTAACTATATTAACAAAGCTTGGATTTTGCATTGAAGGAAAGGGAGATATAGTTACGGTTAAAGTACCAACATGGCGCCCTGATATTGCTGGTAAAGCTGATTTAGTGGAAGAGGTGATGAGGATTTATGGGCTAGATAAAATTAAACCTATTCCATTGGAAAATTTTACAGAGAACACAGGTCCGATTTTAACAGTCTCACAACTTCGTGCTCGTATTACGCGTTTGGTTTTAGCGCATCGTGGTATGAAGGAGGCTGTGACTTGGTCTTTTATTTCTGAAAAACAGGCACTGGCTTTTGGAGGTGGTCAAGCACAGCTTAAATTAATAAATCCTATTTCTGCTGATATGTCCGTTATGCGTCCTTCTCTTTTGCCTGGTTTGTTGGTGGCGGCACAGCGCAATGCTGATCGTGGTTTTCCAGATCTTGCTTTGTTTGAAGTTTCCAATATCTATGAGGGTGATACTCCCGATAAGCAACAGCGTATTGCCGGTGGTATTCGTCGTGGAACGGAGCGATTTGAAGGGGCAGGACGCTTTTGGCATGGAAATGCGGCAGCAGTTGATGTTTTTGATGCAAAAGCTGATGCATTGGCTGTTTTAGAAGCATGTGGTATAGAGAATGGCAAGCTACAAATTGAAGTTGGAGCACCTGATTGGTATCATCCTGGCCGTTCGGGGGTCATAAAGCTTGGATCAAAGATTAATCTTGGTTTTTTTGGCGTTTTTCATCCTGCTACATTGGAAAAACTAGATGTCAGTGGTCCTGTCTGTGGTTTTGAAATTTTTCTTGATCAAATTCCAGAGTCAAAGAAAAAAGCAACAAAAAGTCGTCCTCCATTGAAATTATCGCCTTTTCAAATGGTGCGGCGTGATTTTGCCTTTGTCGTCGATAAAACGGTTACTTCTTCTCTTATCATGCGTGCCGCGAGTGGAGCGGACAAAAAGCTTATTCATTCTGTACAGGTTTTTGATATTTTTGAAGATTCAAGCCTTGGTGAAGATAAAAAATCTGTTGCCATTGAAATAACTCTTCAACCCATGGAACGGACTCTAACAGATGAAGATCTAGAAGTGCTTGCCTTAAAAGTGGTGGAAAATGTCACGAAGGTGACAGGCGCATATTTGCGCTGTTGAGTATTCTTGTCTTCTCTTGGACGCTTTTATAAATTGGGAGCATTTTTGAATGTTCCCTTTTTGCATTCAAGAGCTATAGAGCTTCTTGAAAGATGATTTTTTTATCAAAGCAGGCTCACTTTAAATCATTAAGTTTTTCAAGATGAAAAAGGCTGTTTTAAACATCTTGAAAAGTTATTATTTCTGATAATCTTTCATTGCAAATATAAAATATAACTGTTATTGCTAAATGATAATGCAAATTATTCGCAATAATGAGAGAGGGCATATGAAGGAAAGAGAGAAGCAATGAAGATAAGAACGTTTTTCACTATAGTTTTTGGGAGTCTTGTTTTTTTTACCCCCAATTTTGCTTTGTGTGCTGGTAAATTTAAAGCTGTTACGACATTCACGATCATTGCTGATATGGCGCGCAATGTAGCGGGTGATGCTGCTGATGTTGAATCAATCACGAAACCAGGTGCTGAAATTCATGAATATCAACCCACCCCTCGCGATCTTATGCGCGCACAAGGAGCCAACCTTGTATTGTGGAATGGGTTAGAATTGGAGCTTTGGTTTGAAAAGTTTTTTCAAAATATCAAGGATGTTCCAAGTGTGGTCGTTTCAAAAGGTGTTGTACCCATTAAAATTGGTGAAGGTCCCTTTAGCGGTAAGCCCAATCCTCATGCTTGGATGTCACCCACTTCTGCTCTGATCTACGTTGATAATATTCGCGACGCTTTTGTAAAGTATGATCCTGAGAATGCTGCTATTTATAAAGAAAATGCCGAAATTTATAAGCAGAAGATTCGCGCAACAATTGATCCAATCAGGACTGCATTAGAAGCAGTACCGCAAGATAAGCGTTGGCTTGTCACCAGTGAGGGTGCATTTAGCTATTTAGCGCGTGATTTTGATCTAAAAGAACTTTATTTATGGCCCATTAACGCTGATCAGCAAGGAACACCACAGCAGGTTAAGCATGTTATTGATATGGTCCGTAAATATAATATCCATGCTGTTTTTTCTGAAAGCACTATTTCTCCAGCGCCTGCTAAGCAAGTTGCCAGTGAAACAGGGGCTAAATACGGTGGTGTGCTTTATGTTGACTCTCTGAGTGAGAAGAATGGTGAAGTACCAACCTATATTGATTTATTACGCGTCACAAGTGGGCGTATTAGCAATGCCTTATTAGAGGGAGTAAAAAGCCAATGAAGAGATCTGGAATATTTGCCCAAGGAGTAACGGTAACTTATCGTAATGGACACACAGCTTTACGTGAAGTGAATTTTGAAAGTCCAACAGGTTCTATTACGGCATTGGTTGGCGTAAATGGATCAGGTAAGTCAACGTTATTTAAAGCGATTATGGGGTTTGTCCGCCCCTCAAAAGGGAAAATTCGCATGCTTGGTTTGCCTGTTGATACGGCTTTGAAAAAAAACCTTATTGCTTATGTTCCCCAGAGTGAAGATGTTGATTGGAATTTTCCTGTTCTCGTTGAAGATGTTGTCTTGATGGGGCGGTATGGTCACATGAATTTCTTTCGTTATGCACGGGCACGAGATTATGAAGCTGTTCGTATTGCCTTAGAACGGGTTGATATGTTGGCATTTGCCAAGCGCCAAATTGGCGAACTTTCTGGTGGGCAAAAGAAGCGTGTTTTTCTAGCACGCGCTCTTGCCCAGCAGGCAAAAGCGATTTTATTAGATGAGCCATTTACAGGGGTTGATGTCACAACAGAAGATAAAATCATTGCTTTATTACAGGATCTTCGTAAAGAGGGAGCAGTGATATTAGTTTCTACACATAATTTAGGTTCTATTCGTGAGTTTTGTGACCACACAGTTTTAATCAAGGGAACGGTTTTGGCTTCTGGATTAACTGAAACCGTCTTTACAAAGGAAAATCTGGAAAAAACCTTTGGTGGTGCTTTGCATCATCATATTTTTGATCTTCAAGCTGTGAACAAAAATGATGGTTTCACGGGTGCAAACCGCTCTGTCGTTCATGAGAATGTTCAAAGAATGGAGCACGTTGCATGATTTCTTGGTTGTTTGAGCCACTGAGCTATCAGTATATGGTTAATGCGATGTGGGTTTCTGGATTAGTTGGGTGTGTTTGTGCCTTTCTTTCTGCATTTTTGATGTTAAAAGGTTGGTCGCTTATTGGTGATGCACTTTCCCATTCGATTGTTCCTGGTGTAGCAGGGGCTTACCTTTTAGGTTTACCTTTTTCACTTGGAGCTTTTTTTTCTGGTGGGCTTGCAGCAGCAGCGATGCTGTTTTTTAATCAACGGACAAAACTAAAAGAAGACACGATTATTGGTCTCATTTTTTCTTCTTTTTTTGCTTTTGGATTATTTCTTAAATCATTAAAGCCAATGGCTGTGAATATTGATACAATTGTTTTAGGAAATATTTTAGCAGTGAGTTCATCAGATATTATCCAATTGGCTTTTATTGGTTTTTTCTCTTTGCTTATATTGCTGTTAAAATGGAAAGATCTTCTTGTTTCTTTATTTGATGAGACGCATGCACGTGCCATTGGACTGAATGTAAAGTTTTTAAAGATTCTCTTTTTCACCTTGCTTGCCGCTTGTACTGTTGCTGCTATGCAAACAGTTGGAGCATTTTTGGTCATTTGCCTTGTGGTGACGCCTGGGGCAACAGCTTATCTTTTAAGTGATCGTTTTGTAAATGTTTTGATCATTGCAGTTATAATTGGGACATTCACAAGCGTATTAGGTGTTTATGTGAGTTACTTTTTAAATGCGCAAACAGGTGGTGTTGTTGTGCTTTTTCAAGCATTTTTGTTTATGTTAGCTTTTATTTTTGCTCCTAAGCACGGTTTTATTGCTGCACGTTTGCGTATAAATGCGGCCAAAAAAGGTGTGATATTGTCATGATTGATCAATTACTACTTCCTTTTCAATTTTCTTTTATGTTGAAAGGCATGCTTATTGTCATGATCCTTTCTGTTCCTATGGCAATGCTTTCTTGTTTTCTGATTTTGAAAGGATGGGCACTGTTAGGCGACGCTATTTCCCATGCTGTTTTTCCTGGTGTTGTTGTTGGTTATATGACGACACCGTGGGTGATAGCATTTTTGACTTCTTTACCGTTTGCTTGGCTTCAGCATATGCGTTCAGAAAACATTACAATGACTTTGATTACTTGTGGTGCTTTTGTTGCAGGCATGGTGTGTGCGCTTGCAACAGGTTTTTTAGGAAGCAATAGCCGCATCAAACAAGATACGGTGATGGGAGTTGTTTTTTCATCGATGTTTGGTTTAGGGCTTGTTTTGGCCACATCTATTTATAGCAGTTTAGATTTGAATCATATTCTATTTGGTAATCTATTGGGTGTTAACTGGCTTGATATTACACAGACGGCAATCATTTCTGCTATTGTCACCTTTATTTTAGCAGCAAAATGGCGCGATTTTATGCTGTATATTTTTGATTCCGTTCAAGGTCGTGCCATGGGATTGCGAATATCATTACTTCACTATACTCTCTTAACAATGATTTCTCTCACGATTGTTGCAGCTTTGAAAGCTGTAGGTATTGTTCTGGTTATTTCGTTACTCATAGCACCAGGAGCAATTGCTTATCTTATTACAAAGCGATTTTCTTTTATGTTGGTGATTGCTATACTTGTTGCAAGTTTTTCTGGTTTTTTAGGAATTTATCTCAGTTTGTTTATTGGCTCTGATTCCGCTTCTACGATCGTGTTGATTTTGACATTGATTTTTATTGCTATTTTCATGTCGATTTTTTTTCGTCGCGCTACGATTCAAGAAATTTGAGGTTGCTAAAGTTCATGCATATCAGCCATGCATTTTTGTGTATTGTCTCTCATGTTTGTTTTAACTAGAAAGCATCCGGCTAGGTTATTTTCCTCCTAACACCTAGCGAATGGGTGCAGTATGTATTCTCCCCCCAACACTGCATTCGTAATTAAGAGGCTGCATTGATTTATTCTGCAGCCTTTTTATTTTATCTTTTTCTAAAAATTTATTCATATTTCTTGAAAATTTAAAAATGATCATCATATTGCGTAAGCTGTTTTTGCTTTAGAAGAAGTTATCAAAAAAAATACACTTGCGAATAAAGTCGTATAAAAGATTGTGCTCTAGAGCATGCGAAAAGCAGAAAAATATGGAGAGTGATCTTATATGGAGAGAAATAGTACGAGAGGATGAAAAAAGATTTTAAAATATCTCACCCTTTGCGTATTTGCTATTATGTAGCAGGTTGGGCAATGATTATATTGGCTGTTATCGGTATAATATTACCTATTATGCCAACTGTGCCATTTTTATTAATTGCTTCATGGTGTTTTGCTCGTTCATCGCCACGTTTTCATCGTTGGCTGAATAATCATCGTATTTTCGGTCCACCCATTAAGCAATGGGAAGAAAAGAGAGCTATTTCCACATTTGTTAAAGTTTTGGCATTGATGAGTATTGCAGGTGGTTTTTTATCTTTTCTAGTGATAACGCATCCTGCTTTGTGGCTTGCTTTATTGGTTGCTGCACTTTTACTGTTTATTGTTATTTATATTGTAACGCGTCCATCTTCGTAATGATAGAAAGTAAAGGACTTATAAATCGAGCAGTTTTTTGACTCCAAAATTTGAGGGAAATGCTTACATAACAAGGATATCTATAAGATAATGCTTTTGGGACAATTTATTATAAGATAACATGTTGGTGAAATAATTGTATGAAAAAAAGGATTATGTGCAAATACCTTAACTAAATACGCGTTACATTGATAAGAGATGAGAGCTATGTTCAGAGGGGGGTATTTCTGCAAGTAAATGATGAATAAAATCTACATTCACTCTATCCATCAGTGATGTATTTTACCCTCTTTTAGTTTTCAATATTTTCCATGAATAGTATAATGAGAGCTCTTTTAAGCGTCATCATTTTTTTATTTATAAAGTAACAGACCAGCTATTATCCAAAGCTTGTTCTCATGTTATATGTATTTTTACCTTACAGAGAGTTCAGAGAAAGTAATATAGTCTCTTTTCAAGAATTTTTTATGCATAGATTCATTCTTTTTATGACATACAACTAACAGATTTTTTATATAATTAAAAACATCTGAAATGAGAAATTGTTTTATGTTGTGTTTTCAAGCTGGAATGATAAATGATAATGAATATATTCATTTTTAAATTTAGTGAGAAGCTAAGTTTTTATAGATCTCGCCTACGTTTTTCATTGCCAAAAAAATTGAGATAACGCTGTACTTCTTGTGGATCACCAATGGTTTTTTCAGGATTATCTGAAAGTTTTACGGCTGGTCGACCATTGGCATGGGTGACTTTACAAACAAGGGAAAGGGCATCAAAAGTTTCGATTTCTTGGGGGGAACAGCCTGCAAAATCATTCGTCAAGTCTGTTCCCCAGCCAAAGCTCATGCGTACTCTTCCATGGAAATGGTAATAGGTTTTTTCGATTGTATCGACGTCAAGTGCATCAGAAAAAATTAATAATTTTTCATGTGGATCTTTTCCCTTTTCTTTCCACCATTGAATAATGCGTTCACCTCCCTTGATGGGAGGAGCACTGTCAGGTCTGAAACCTGTCCAGTCAGAGACCCAATCTGGTGCATTGCGCAAAAATGCTTCTGTGCCGAAAGTATCGGGCAAAACAATGAGAAGATTTCCACCGTAATAGCGATTCCAATCTTGCAAGACTTTATAGGGCACTCTGTGTAGATCATCATCATTTTCTGCAAGAGCAGCAATAACCATGGGTAATTCATGGGCATTGGTTCCAAGAGCTTCTAAATCTGTATCCATGGCTAAAAGAACATTAGAAGTTCCGGTAAAAGAATTGCCAATACCTTCTTTTAATGCTTCAACACACCATCGTTGCCATAAAAAAGAATGACGACGCCTTGTCCCAAAATCAGATATTTTAATATCAGGTAATTTTTTAAGGCGTTCAACTTTACTCCACATTTTTGCTTTAGCGCGTGCATAAAGCACATCGAGAGCAAAACGATCGAGGTTTTTCATAGCGGCACGTGAACGTAATTCACTGATAATAGCAAGAGCAGGGATTTCCCACATGGAGCTATGAGCCCATGGACCATGAAAATGAAGGATATATTGGCCATCTTTGCGGGTAAGTTCATATTCTGGGAGTTGAAAGTTTTCAAGCCAATGAAGAAAATCTGGTTCGAAAATTTGTTTACGCCCATAAAATGTATTACCAGCAAGCCAAATCATTTCTTTTTTTGTAAAGCGCAAGCTCAAGGCATGATCAAGTTGAGCACGCAGCTCATTCTCATCAATATCATCGGCAAGACGTATTGTTTTGCTGCGGTTTATGAGGGAGAAGGTAACATTGACATGAGGATAAAGCCCCCAGATCATCTGTACCATAAGAAGTTTATAAAAATCCGTATCGAGCAATGAACGAATAATAGGATCAAGTTTCCAGGTATGATTGTAAACACGCCTCGCAATATCTGGATGATTCATAACCCTCGTTCTTTCAGTCTCGTAGAATATAAAATCACTTGTGCTCCAACAAAATCCATATAGGCCAATAAAATACATATAGGAATGAGAGAAACTATAACAACTCTAAGGTTTGGGGCAAGAATAAAAAAACTTTTATCTTTTCTGTTTTTAACGTTTAAGAATGCGTATGATCTCATGTCGTCCGGTTTTTTCCAACTTTATCCCTGCTTGAATATGAGCATATTTTTTCCCATCAACATGAAGCATATTTTCAACTCCCCATTTTACGGTAATGGTATAAACAGCCTCATGAAATTTCATTTTTGCTTCATATTCAGACCATGAAGAAGGTAAATGTGGATCTAAGAATAATTGATCATCTTGACGATTAATTCCAAGAATGGCTTGTGTTGCGGCCCGGTAGAACCAGCCTGCCGAACCTGTATACCATGTCCAACCACCTTGCCCACGATATGGTTCAATGGCGTAAATATCTGCGGCCATGACATAAGGTTCAACACGATAAATTTCAGGATTTTGTCCATGAGTAATCGGGTTAATCGCAGAAAATAAAGCATAAGCTTTATCGCTTTCACCCATTTGCGCAAGCGCCAAAATACTCCAAATAGCACCATGCGTATATTGACCACCATTTTCTCGAATACCTGGAGGATAACCTTTAATATAGCCGGGTTCGAGAGTTGTTTTATCAAAAGGTGGCCAGAAAAGACGTATAAGACCGCTTTTTTCATCATACAGCTGTTCAAGCATTGATGCCATTGCTTGTTTTTGTCGCTCAAGCGATGCCATTTGCGAAATAACAGCCCAAGATTGAGCAATGGTATCAATTTTACATTCATCATTTATTTGAGAGCCAAGAGGTGTGCCATCATCAAAATAACCACGTCGATACCAAGCACCATCCCAACCGTTTTCTTCTAAGGATTTTGTTAAACGTTCAAGATATGCACTCCATTTTGCAACACGGGTGTTGTCACTCTGTTTTTTGGCAAGGGGGATAAATGTTTGTAGTGTGGTACCAAGAAACCATCCCAACCACGTGCTTTCACCTTTTCCTTTAATACCTACCAAATTCATGCCATCATTCCAATCTCCGCCTAAAATAAGAGGAAGTCCATGTGGTCCACAGCGTTTGATAGCAAGATCTAAAGCCAAAGCACAATGTTCATAAATTGTGGCGACCTTTAAGGATTGTATGGGCTTAAAATAAGCGTCTTGTTGTTCATTGTTGAGAGTATCTCCTTCAATAAAAGCAATAGGGGTATCAAGAAATATGCTATCACCAGTGGTGTTGACATAAAGCGCTGTGCCATAAGCAAGCCACACAATATCATCAGAAATACGCGTGCGAACACCGGCATTTGTATCAGGCAACCACCAATGTTGTACATCGCCTTCGAGAAATTGATGTGCTGCGGCGTTTAACAATTGTTCACGCGCCAGTTTTGGATTCAATAATAATAAGGACAAGCTGTCTTGTAACTGGTCGCGAAAGCCAAATGCACCACTTGCTTGATAAAAGGCAGCGCGTGCCATCATACGGCAAGCGTAAATTTGATAAGGAAGCCAATGATTGACCATAAGATCAAAAGAGGGGTCAGGTGTTTTAACTTGGAATGGGGAAACAAAATCATCCCATTGCTGTTTTTGTTGTGTGAGCAGAATTTCAAAATCTCTTGCACGCACGTTGTCTAGTAAATTTTCCGCTTCTTGCCTATTTTCAGCACTGCCAAGATAGAAAATGATTTCTTTTGTTTGCCCTGGGTGAAGATCAATATCATAGGAAAATGCTGAACAAGGATCACAGCCTGCTTCAACTGTATTTGAAAGAGCATCTGCGTTACGGATCGCGTGAGGATGTGTCACTGTTCCCGTTAGACCGATAAATTCAGTGCGATCAGTAGTCGTACTTGTTGGTATTTGGGAAGCAGACAAAAATGCCACTTGTTGAGATTTGTCGATGTGGTAGGGATTTTGGATAAAATGTGCACCACGTATAGGATCATAACAGGGGAGTATGAAAGGTGCATATTTTGTACGGACATTACCCAAAACCCATTCAACATAATTATAAAGGCGTAAACTGCGTGTTTTTTTCCCACTATTTTTAAGGGTAAGCCGTGAAAGACGTACAGGTTTTTCTGGATAGAGTATATGGGTG
Organism: Bartonella sp. MM73XJBT; assembly: GCF_028618465.1. Lineage (NCBI taxonomy): Bacteria > Pseudomonadati > Pseudomonadota > Alphaproteobacteria > Hyphomicrobiales > Bartonellaceae > Bartonella > Bartonella sp. MM73XJBT. The sequence goes on from NZ_JAQISY010000005.1 coordinate 48,312, forward strand.
AGCTCTAAGGCGATCTCTGTATGTGTAGATTTAAAGGTTGAAAATCCAAAACCGTGGCAAGCCTCATAGACAACATTTTCATCACATTCAACGGCAGAAACGGGTGAGAACCGTTTTAAAGAAAGGCGGTCTACAAGATAAAGTGCTTCTCCTGGACGGTTAGAAATGGGATCATTACTCCAAGGGGTTAGTTGATAATCACGGCTATTATTTGCCCAAGTAAAGAGTGCTCCTTCAGCAGAGACATGGAAGCCAAAGTTTTTATGAGCAATGATGTTAATCCATGGTTGTGGTGTGGTGGTATGCCCATGAAGACGTATTACATAATGATTATGATGATTAAATCCACCATAACCATTCCAATATTTTAGATCATTTCCCTCAATGGGGAGAGGTGAAGTTTTTTGTTGACCGATAAGACCAAGAGAAGCAAAAAGGCTTTGCTCCGTTGATATTATACTTTGTCGTTCTTGATTATGTTTTGGGTCGTTTAATTGATAATAGGATTCTTGATGGCTCTTATGGATGGTGAGATCAAAGTCATTATTGTCAAGGTGTTTAAGTTGTTCAGACAAAGATCCATTTTGCGCATCAAGAATGACGCGTGCTGAGGCAAGAAGGGTTTTAAAACTCTGTTCATTCATTTGATCACGCCGAAGTGTGAAAATATGTTGGCGTTCATCTGTATCATGAATGTGATGGCGATAGGATTCGCATACCCATTCAATAGCATGTTGTGTATTTTGTATGTAGGAAAATGCCTGTTCATTAAGAATGACAAGATCAACAATAAGTCCACGCATACGCCAATATTCATGTGCTTTAAGAAGTTCACGTAGAACAGTGATATCTCCCTCATTATCTAATCTGAGAAGACAGAGCGGAATGTCTCCTGAAAGTGACATTGGCCAAAGATCAGATTGTTTACCAAGATTTTTTGCTAAGTTTTTTGGAGAAAGACGCCATGTTCGATCGAGATAGATAAGTGGTGTTGCATATTTTTGATAGGTAATAGCTTCTTTCAGATCGATACCACTTTGATAGAGCGAGACTTGTGAGCGTGTCCATGCCATTGAAAATTCTTGCTGGAATATATTGGGTTGCTGATAATGTTTAATATAATTGTGCAGTGTTTCTTTTGCATGAGCAGCAAAAGTCCAAAAAATGAGTTCAATTTTTTCGTGTGCTGGAATTTTTACACGGCATCGCAGTGAGATAATGGGATCAAGCACACAACCTTGACTGTTGCGAAAATGCGTATTGTTGTCAAATGCAGCAGGTCGATGAATAGATCGTCCTCGACCAATAAACAGTAAGCGGTCCGTTTCAGCTTCTGTTTCTTGGATATTATCACCAGTAACAAAATGGGCAATGTGGATTTCAGGGTCATTGGGAGAGCGTTTGCGCCTTTTAGCAAAAATTGTTCTTCTTCCCTTAGCAATTTCTGTTTCTATAAACAATCGCGAAAAAGCAGGATGAGCTTGGTCTACATCTATTGTTGCGAGAGCAAGTTCACCATAAGAGGTCACTTCAATGATACGCTCTTTGTTTGTTGTATTAATAAGTTGAAGACGTCTACCTTCACCGCACCCTTCAGATGTAATAAGACATTCAAGTGTTGATTTGATACCATCAACCATTTTTATATATTCAGCTTTTTCATCTGTAAAAATGCAGACTGCTTCTTCTCCGACAACACGTGTTGGCTCACCAGTTACAGACCACCAACGACCATTCTCTATATCACGGAGAAAGAACAAAATCCCTTGTTGATCTTCTGTTGCATCGGGAATAAAGCGCGTAATCGCATAATCATGCCAACGGCTGTAACCAGAACCGTTGGCTGTCAACATTGTAGAATAGGAACCATTGGACAAGAGCAAAGTTTCACGTGGTTTAAGCAGCGGGTTCTTGATAATACGCAAAGGAGCATCGTTGAATTCTTGATAATTATTACGCATGCGATGAATAACTTTGCTATGAATGATGGGAATTTGATGTGGTGCTCTTTCCTGTAATAAAAATTGGATTGCTTCAACAATTGGGTCACGGTGAAAGCGATCACGCATCCGCCCTTGAAAAATAACATTGTCGATAGCAAGAATAGACATGCCATGATGATGCGCATAATAATTACGTACCACAGCGTATTTTTCGCCTGTTTTCACGCGTGAAGGGGTAAAATCAAGAGAATCGTAATAACCATATGTTCCTAAAGCTCCAAGATTACGGAGATGTTTTAAATTGGTCACGGTTTGGTCAGGGACATATTGTGCTGCTAAAAGACTAGCATAGGGAGCAATAACGGTATTGCGTGAGAGACCACGTTGGAGACCGAGGCTTGGAACACCAAAATGAGCATATTGGTAATTCATTAACTGATCACGAGCGTTAAATGCAGCTTCTGAAATGCCCCAAGGTACTCCACGTTTATAGGCATATTGTATTTGATGATGAATGATCAGTCGATTGGTTTGATCGAGGAGAGATCCCAAAGGTTCGTGCATAATAAGGGATGGCATGAGATATTCGAACATGGAGCCAGACCATGATAACAATGCACCTTTCCAACCAATGGGGACGAGGAGTCGACCAAGATGAAACCAATGCTTCACTTTTATATCGCCTTTTGCGATAGCAAAAAGACTTGCAAGGCGCGCTTCTGAGGCGAGTAAATCATAACAATTTTCATCGAGTTTATTTTCTTGAACACGATACCCAATAGACAAAAGATGCCGTTCAGCTTGTTCTAAAAAGTCAAATTTCATATCGAAGGCAATTTGCCGAGCTTCTACAGCCAAACTAGTTAATTTTTGCGATAATTTGTCTCTGTTATAGCCGCTAGTAGCGTCATGGTGGTGAGCTTCACAGGTTTCTAAAAGACATTTTGCCCAAGAAAGTGTTTGAGAGGATTTTGTCGTTTGAACTTTTTGATGAAGTTCATCTATTAAGTGGATAAGATCACGAGCGATAAGTGATAGCTTGGTAAGCTGAGAAATGATGGTGTTTGGTGTTTCTACGACAGTACTCATACAATGATCAAAATTGGTGATGTGCTTTTCGATTTTTTGACGTAAGGAATGTAAAATAGGTTGATTATCCGGAATTTCTTTGACAGTTTCTTCCAAAAGAGCATGAACATCTCGCAAGCCGTCCAGATCACTTTGAATAAAAATATAAGGTTTTTCAGCCCATTTTCTTAAGGCTGAAGCAAGGGTCAGTAAATGGCCAGCAAGATTTCCTGAATCAACAGTTGATACATAAGTGGGTAAAAGAGGTTTGAGAGTATCCGTTTCATACCAGTTATAAAGATGCCCACGAAATTTTTCCATTTTTGCAAGAGAGCTTAATGTACTTTCAATGCGGGTAATGGTTTCTTTACAACTAATCCAGCCAAAGTCACGCGCAGCAATAACAGAAAGAAGATAAAGCCCAATATTGGTAGGAGATGTGCGTTGTGCAATCAGAGGTTCAGGATCTTCTTGAAAATTATCGGGGGGCAAATAATTGCTTTGCGCATTGACAAAGGTTGCATAGTAAAGCCATGTCCGTCGTGCAATAGAGCGTAGCGTTTTTTTATCTTCAAAAGAACTATGAAGAGTATCTTGAAATGTTGAAGGTTGACTCACAATCCATGCAATTAAGGGTGAAAAAAACCATGACAGACCAAACGGTAAGGCAATAAAGCTTGCAAAATTATGGGAAAAGAAAGGAAGTGCTATAGCAAGAAGCCCCATAAGTGTTGCTGACCACATTGTAAAGATATAGAAGTTCAGACTATTGGGAATAGATTTTGTTGCAGCAGAGGTTTTCCATTCAAGCAAGTGCTGTTTTGAAATCGTTATGCGATAAAGTGTGCGGATAATTGCATCAGTCATAAAATAAGCTGCATGAGCAAGAAATGTCATTTTAAGAAATATATTTGCGCCTGTCAGGGTCGTTTTATTGAAGATTAATTGAAAATACCCACGTAAAGAATCATCAATATTGGATGGAAAAAGCGTTTGTAAGATACTTAAAATTGGTGCAATGAAGAGACTAAAGAGCAAGAATGTTTGCCAAATAATTGCACTCTTTAATGGCAAAAGAGACCATCCAGCAAAGGCAGCAATGAGCCACATCAGTGGTGTGAGGGAACGGCGCAGATTATCTTGCATTTTCCAACGTGTCGTAGAGCTAATTTGACGAGGGAAAAAGAGATAAGGCAAGAGTTGCCAATCTCCACGAATCCAACGGTGATAACGTGCAATATCCATATTATAAGCTATTGGATAATCCTCAATGATTTCCACATCACTCACCAGTGCGGTACGTGCATATTCTCCTTCTAAAAGGTCATGACTAAGAACAGTATTTTCTTTAATTTTGCCATCAAGTGCTTGCTGAAATGCATCAAGATTATAAAGACCTTTGCCAATAAAAGTTCCTTCTCCCAAAAGGTCTTGATAGGTATCAGAAACAGCAAAGACATAAGGATCAATACCGCGATTGGTAGAAAAAACCCGTTGCAAAATTGATGTTTCTTTTCCTGTGGTAAGAGAAGGCGTAATACGGGGTTGTAAAATGCTATAGCCTTTTATAATCTTTTCATGGAGCGGATCAAAAGTATGACGGTTGAGCGGATGGTTCAGTTTTCCAACAAGTTTTGTGACACATTCAGGGGTTAGGCGTGTATCTGCGTCCAGCGTCATAACAAAACGGCAATCCATGGGAAGATGTGGGTTAGGGGGATAAAAGCTAGTGTTTTTATCACCTCTTAATAACAGATTGAGTTCGTGAAGTTTACCACGCTTTCGCTCCCATCCCATCCAGCATTTTTCGCTGGTATTATAAAGGCGTCGACGGTGTAAAAGGAAAAAAAGAGGGATATCATCACGATGATAACGACAATTAAGTTTATCGATACTCTTTTGTGCATAATACAGCAATTCAAGATCATCTTGCGTTTGTTCTAAGGGAGAATCTACCCAATCTGTGAGAAGTGCAAAATGGATGGCGCCTTTGGGATTGGAAAGGTAATGCACTTCAAGATTGCGCACTTGCTCATCAATATAATCACGTGAGGTGATTAAAGTAGGCACAACAACCATTGTGCGTGCATGTTCCGGAATCCCCTTTTTATATTCATAACCAATGAGTTGTTTTGAGGGAATAATCCATGAAACAACAGTGTTGAAAAAAGCAAAAGCAGCATCCATAGCAGGAAACAGCGCTAATGCAGTGAAAAGAAGAGATATCCAGAGTGTTTCAGATGTCTGTAAGAGAGCGTAGATTGTAAGCAAAAGGATAAGCGTGAGAAAAGAGACAGGAATAGTAATAATGCGTATCTTTGAAGAGCAGAAAAACCGTGCCCATTTTATAAGCAAAGGTGGAGTATAGCCACATGCTTTTTCAAAACTATGCTGCCCATCACCGATAAGGTACCACCCAACAGAGGAGTGCAGAAGTGTATTTTCAGAAGGAGAACGTGCTATTTCTATCGCTTTTCGTGCAACTTCCCATTCACTAAGGGGTGAAAAGCGAGCAATTTTTTCGATCACTTGTCGATAAATATTGCGTGAATGAGCATCAATTTCGGAAAAATCACTATTTTCATGCAAAATAGAGTCTACAGAACTAACAGTTTCAAACCATACTGTCCAATCAACATCACCAAGTGCTTTAAGGGAACGGATAATATTGCCCATGGTGACACCATCTGCTGCTTGGCGCATATGTTCATCAGTTGTGGCGATTTCTAGGCTACTGCCTTGGTTTTGTAATTGCTGTTCAAGCCAATTTAATGCGGTTGTTGAATCGACAGATGCACTACGCAGACGATAGAATAAATGGGCTGAAAAGTTTGGATAAACAGTAAATGGTGCATAACGAGTAAAAAGAGTATGTAATTTTGTTTCATTATCAGTGAGGGAAATTTTATCAGCAACTTTATGGGCAAGCTGGCGCATAGTGCGTGTTTGTTCAATACGCAGTGCAAGACGACGGACATTTTCAATGAGCAACATCTGTATAACAGAAGGAAGAGCCCATAATTCACCAATTTTGAGAGCACAAACTTCTTGAAATCCATTGATCATAGTCGTGAGTGTTTTTTGTGAAAATATGCTGTCCGTATGGGCAATATAAAGCCAAGCTAAAGCAAAGATACGTGGTATGTCTTCCTTTTGTTTATAAAGAGGAAGTTGTTTAATGAAGGACTTAGATAAGTTACGACGGAGTTGTTGTATTGTTTTGTCAATAGTATAATGATTATCAAGCAGCCATTGAGCAGATGGCGCCATGGTTTCATCGTTTCGAGCAGCAATATAACAGGTGTTAAAGACACGGAGAATAAGTTTAGCATTTTCATCCAACCTTTTGTGAAAATTATTTTCTCCTTTATATTCAGGAAGGAGGATTTCTTTTTTAGAGGCTATGTCATAGCCTAATTTATAAAGTTCATCCTGCGATTTATGAGTTGAACGAAGAGGAGCATTGGTCTGAGTCAAGTGATAGTTTTTTGTTGGCTGAGAAAAGAAATACTTTAGGAAAGATATTGTGAATGCCATATTATTAATATTCAATTATGTTATCTCTTTGTATTTAATAGGCTGTAAGCATTTTATCTTAATAATAAGTAGTTCATAGAAAAAAAATAAACTTTCTGTTTTTTTAAGAATATTTATAATTTTTAACGAGATAACTGAAAAGTAAACAATTTTTTAAAACAAATAAAAAAGGCCGCTAGAAAAACAAGCGACCCTACTTTATAGATAATTTCTTTTAACAATGGAACATTAATCTTGTTCTTGTTTTTTCAAAGCAGCACCGAGAATATCACCAAGAGAAGCGCCTGAGTCTGTAGAACCGTACTGTGCAACGGCTTCTTTTTCTTCTGCTATTTCTAAAGCTTTGATAGACACTGAAAGTTTACGTGTTTTCTTATCAAATGCGGTGATGCGGGCATCAACTCTTTGACCAATAGAAAAACGTTCAGGACGCTGTTCATCACGATCACGAGCGAGATCAGCACGGCGAATGGTTGTTTCAAGGTTATGGTCAATTAATTTGACATCAATATCATTGTCATTAACGGCGATCACTTCACATGTTACAACAGCCCCTTTGCGAAGTTCACCTGCTGCTGCTGCTTCTCCAACTTTATCACTAGAAAGTTGCTTAATTCCAAGAGAGATACGTTCTTTTTCAACATCAACATCAAGGACCACAGCTTTAACGATATCACCTTTATTGTAAGTATCAATGACTTGTTCACCAGGGCGATTCCAGTCAAGATCAGAGAGATGAACCATGCCATCAACATCACCTTCAAGACCAATGAAGAGACCAAATTCTGTCTTATTTTTAACCTCTCCTTCGATTTGTGAATTGACAGGAAATTTGTTAGCAAAAGCAACCCATGGATTTTCAAATGTCTGCTTTAAGCCAAGAGAAATACGCCGTTTAGAAGGATCAATTTCAAGTACAACCACTTCTACTTCTTGTGATGTAGACAGAATTTTTCCAGGATGAACATTTTTCTTTGTCCAACTCATTTCAGAGACATGGATCAATCCTTCGATTCCTGGCTCTATTTCAACGAAACCACCATAATCAGTAATGTTGGTAACAGCACCGGTGATTTTTTTACCCACAGGATATCTGGCACTGATGCTTTCCCAAGGATCACTTTCAAGCTGCTTCATGCCAAGAGAGATACGGTGTGTATCTTGATTTATGCGAATAATCTGGACTTTAATTGTTTGCCCAATGGTGAGAACTTCTGATGGATGATTAACGCGTCGCCAAGCCATATCTGTGACGTGTAAGAGCCCATCAATTCCACCAAGATCAACGAAGGCACCGTAATCAGTAATATTTTTAACCACACCTTCAACAATTTGGTTTTCTTCAAGATTTTGTACAATTTCTGAACGTTGTTCAGCACGGCTTTCTTCTAAGACAGTGCGGCGTGAAACGACAATATTACCACGACGACGATCCATTTTTAAAATTTCAAAGGATTGTGAATTGTGCATAAGAGGTGAAACATCACGGATGGGGCGAATATCAACTTGGCTACGGGGTAAAAAAGCAACGGCACCATCGAGATCGACCGTAAAGCCGCCTTTTACTTGGCTAAAGATAACCCCATCAACGCGTACACCAGCATTAAATTTTTCTTCCAAACGAATCCAGCTTTCTTCACGCCTTGCTTTTTCACGCGATAGAACAGCTTCACCCATCGCATTTTCAATGCGTTCAATGTAAACTTCAACTTCATCGCCAACTTGTAAGGAACCGTCTTTTCCTTTAGCTCCAAATTCTTTGAGTGGAATACGTCCTTCGACTTTAAGTCCAGCATCAATAATGGCCATGTCTTTCTCGATTGCAATAATGCGACCTTTAACAACGGATCCTTCATTAAGATCATTGGTTTGAAAGGATTCCATAAGAAGGGCTTCAAAATCCGCTGTTGTGGGATTGTATTGTGACATAAGAACTCCTGATACATACCTTGAATTTAAAGGTATAAGCGCTAGGTTAGTGTTAACATGGGGCAAGTTCCTGCCTTTTTCCTTGAATACAGAAAAAAATTAGCGCTCGGCCGGAAATCACCTTTACAACTTCATCCAATTATACGCTCTTTTATGATAGGATCAATAAAAGTGCATGCAATTGCAAATGTTGCTTCTATACTCAATTCTGACGTATCAAGCAAGTGGGCGTTTTTTGCTGGTCGCAGTGGGCTTTGTTTGCGGGTTATGTCACGTCTATCGCGCTGTTCAAGATCGCCAAGGATTTTGTGATAATCTGCCTGGTCTCTTTTTTCTACCATCTCCTGATAGCGGCGTTTTGCACGTGTTTGAACATTGGCTAAAACATAAAACTTAATATCGGCATCGGGGCAAACAACAGTACCAATATCACGTCCATCAAGTACACTACCAGGTAAAATTTTAGCAAAACCACGTTGTTTTTCGACAAGGATTTCACGTACAGCGGGGTTAAGTGCTATTTTTGAGGCAGCCTCACCAAGTTCATGAGAAGAAAGAAGGACTGGATTTAAAGTGTTAAAATCAAGCTCTTTGGCACAAGCAAGAGCACTTTTTTCATCATTGAAAGGCAATTTTTGTTGTAAAAGTGCGTAGGCAACACCACGATAAGTAAGCCCGGTATCGAGATGGTGAAGATGATAATGCGTAGCAATTTTGCGTGCTAATGTTCCTTTTCCTGAAGCTGCTGGACCATCAATTGCGATCACAAAAGGTTTCAAGCGATTGTCCCCCCAAGTTGTTTTATGAAAGAAATAAATTCTGGAAAACTAGTAGCGATCATTCTTTGATCATCAATGGTAACAGGCTTTTCTGACGCGAGTCCAAAAACCAGAAAGCACATAGCAATTCGATGATCAAGATATGTGGTAACGTTTCCACCACCCAATCCTTTTCCGGAGCCTTTTCCATGAACAATGAGAAAGTCTTCCCCTTCTTCACATTCTACATGATTTATTTTGAGTCCTTTTGCGATTGCAGAGAGTCGATCTGATTCTTTAACGCGTAATTCCTCAATTCCGAGCATCATCGTTTTGCCTTCAGCAAAGGCTGCTGCTACCGCTAAAGCGGGATATTCATCAATCATTGATGGGGCTCGTTTTTTGGGCACAACAACGCCTTTTAGCGTTGAGGATTGAACACGCAGATCGGCAACATCCTCTCCACCTGTTTGGCGTTGGTTCAAAAGTTCAATTTGAGCACCCATTTCCCATAATGTTTCGATAAGTCCTATTCGAGAAGGGTTTATAAGAACATTTTCAATGGTGATATCAGAGTCCTCTACAAGAAGGCCAGCGATCAGTGGAAAAGCCGCGGAAGAGGGGTCTCCTGGGATATCAAGAATTTGTCCGGTAAGATGTGGTTGGCCATTGAGGTGAATAAAACGTGTGCCTTCTATATCTGTTTCTATTTCAAGTGCAGCACCAAATGCTTTTAACATCTTTTCCGTATGATCTCGTGTTGGAATTGGTTCAATAACGGTTGTGGTACCAGCTGTATTGAGACCAGCAAGCAGGATTGCAGATTTAACTTGGGCAGAAGCCATGGGAATACGATAGCAAATTGGGTTAGCCATTTTGGGACCATGAAGCGTTAAAGGAAGAAGGTCACCACGAGTTGCTGTAACGTCAACACCCATTGATCGTAATGGATCGAGAATACGTCCCATAGGACGTTTGGAAAGAGAGGCATCACCGATAAAGGTTGTTTTCATATGATAAGGGCCAACCATTCCCATAACGAGGCGAACACCTGTTCCAGCATTACCAAAATTGAGAGGGTTTTGTGGCGCTAAAAGGCAACCATTTCCAGTCCCTCGTATAATCCAGCAATCATTTTTCTTTTTCATACAGGCGCCCAAAGCTTGCATAGCAGCCGCTGTCTTTAAAACGTCATCACTCTCAAGTAGTCCGTGAATATGTGTTTCACCAGTTGCGAGTCCTCCCAATATAAGAGATCGGTGAGAAATTGATTTATCTCCTGGTATTTTAATTTTTCCAGAAAGACGGGTAGATTTGTAAGCGGTTATAGGTATTGCTTTTTGCATAGAAATTCTATTTAATTTTATCTAAATTTTACGAAATTAATCCCCTCCTTAGCACATGCTTTGAGAGGCGTCATGAGGAAATCTATGGAGAATGATGTATTTATCTTTTGACAAAGACATTATTTTTTGATTAAGCACCATGAAATTTATTTTTTAATGGAATGATAGTTAAGTAAAAGAGGCACGGTTTATGGCAAAACAGGATCTTGGAACTAAGCGTGTTGATCCAGAAACGGGAAAGAAGTTTTATGATCTTAATCGCGACCCTATTGTATCGCCTTATACAGGGATTTCTTATCCACGTTCTTATTTTGAGGTTGCAGCAGCTGAAGCAAATAGTGAAGAAGATGTTGATACTGAAGAGCTTGATACAGCACTTGAGAAATCTGCCTTTATGCTTCTTGAAGAGGATGGTGACGATTCTAAAGATGATGATCTTCCTGATTTGGAGGATGGTGATGTTGATCTTGGTGATGACGATGATGCCTTTTTGTCCCATGATGAGGACGATGAGGATGATGATGTTGCCGATATTCTCGGAGGCGGTGTTTCTAACGACGACGATTCTTGAAAGTTAAGAGAAGCGTAAAGTTATTCTTTTCATTGAATGCAAATTTTTCTTGATCTTCGATTTTTATCGTTCTAGAAAATTTCAGTCAGGTTGTTTGCCTTTCTTTTAAAGGGGCGACTATATGGGGCTATAGCTCAGCTGGGAGAGCGCTTGCATGGCATGCAAGAGGTCAGCGGTTCGATCCCGCTTAGCTCCACCAAAAAGACCAAAGTTTTTTTCAATAAGCTATCAATATTTTATAAAAAGAATTTATCTGCTGTGAAGGGTGCATTTTTATCTATAGCATTTTCAATGATTGCATATTGCATAATGTGCCTATTTACAAGAGTTCGCTATACGCCTTTTCTTTATAATACTCAGGAAATTTATTGCTATGAAAGCGCAAGAGCAGATGAGTGATATTTTGTAGTTTGCGCAAATATCTTTACACGGAAAATGAAAGTCTGTTCTCATATTATTTCTTAAATCAAAAGCTTTAGCGATCATTTTTGCAGAAAATGTTTTGGATAACCAACGATAGCTGTAGCTTTCAATTTTGTGATTTAATTGCCTCAATAACGGGCTTTTTTTATTTTTCGCAGGCGACCTCTTGTTTTTAAGGGGAGATTGCAGCAAAACAAAGAAAATGGAATTATTTGAGGGGAAAAAATAATGCCTTCTTACCGTTCAAGAATATCGACTCATGGACGCAATATGGCAGGGGCTCGCGGTCTTTGGCGTGCGACAGGGATGAAAGAGACTGATTTCGGCAAACCTATCATTGCTATTGCCAATTCTTTTACACAATTTGTACCAGGACATGTCCATTTAAAAGATCTTGGACAGTTGGTAGCACAACAGATAGCAATTGCTGGCGGTGTTGCGAAAGAGTTTAATACTATTGCTGTAGATGATGGAATTGCGATGGGGCATGATGGAATGCTCTATTCTTTGCCATCACGTGAAATTATTGCTGATTCTGTTGAATATATGGTCAACGCCCATTGTGCTGATGCACTTGTCTGTATTTCCAATTGTGACAAAATAACGCCAGGTATGTTAATGGCTGCTTTACGCTTGAATATTCCAACAATCTTTGTTTCAGGCGGTCCTATGGAAGCAGGTAAAATTAAATGGAAAGGTCAAAATCTTACTGTTGATTTGGTTGATGCAATGGTTGCTGCGGCTTCAGAGCATAATTCAGAAGAAGAAATTGTGGAAATGGAGCGTGCTGCTTGTCCAACATGTGGTTCTTGTTCAGGAATGTTTACGGCTAATTCTATGAATTGTTTAACCGAAGCATTAGGGCTTTCTCTTCCTGGCAACGGGTCAATATTAGCAACGCATAGAGATCGCCAAATGCTTTTTGAAGAAGCAGGAAGACAGATTGTTACATTGGTCAAACGTTATTATGAACAAGGAGATGAGACAGTTTTACCGCGTTCGATCGCCTCACGCAAGGCTTTTGAAAATGCCATGGCTGTCGATATTGCTATGGGAGGATCCACCAATACTGTTTTACATCTTTTAGCGGCTGCGCAAGAAGGTGAAGTAGATTTTACCATGACGGATATTGATCGGCTTTCACGTCGTATTCCTGTTTTGTGTAAGGTTGCTCCTTCTGTTGCAAATGTGCATATGGAAGATGTCCACCGCGCGGGTGGAATTATGGCTCTTTTAGGAGAATTGGATGCTGCCGGACTCATTGATACCTCTACTTATACGGTTCATGCAAAAACGATGAGGGAAGCTCTTTGCCACTGGGATATAAAACAGACACATGAATCAACGGTTCATGAATTTTATCGTGCAGCGCCAGGGGGGATTCCAACGCAAACAGCGTTTAGTCAATTTTGTCGCTATGAAACCCTTGATCTTGATCGTGAAAAAGGTGTGATTCGTGATAGAGAACATGCCTATTCGCAAGATGGAGGATTAGCGGTTCTTTATGGGAATATTGCCAGAGATGGTTGTATTGTAAAAACAGCGGGTGTTGATCAATCAATTTTAACTTTTAAAGGTTCAGCAAGAATTTTTGAAAGCCAAGATTCAGCAGTTTCAGCAATCTTAAATAATAAAATTCAATCAGGCGATATTGTTTTAATTCGCTATGAAGGTCCCCGTGGTGGACCTGGAATGCAAGAAATGCTCTATCCAACAAGTTATCTCAAATCCAAAGGATTAGGCAAGGACTGTGCACTTATAACGGATGGACGTTTTTCAGGAGGAACTTCAGGACTCTCAATAGGTCATATCTCACCAGAGGCTGCAGAGGGAGGAGAAATTGCTTTGGTAGAAGAGGGAGATATCATAGAAATTGATATTCCTAATCGTACCATTCATATGTTGGTCGATGACGCTGAGATAAAGCATCGTCGTGCTAAAATGGAAGCAAAAGGAAAAGCAGCTTGGCAACCGGTTGAGGAGCGTGAGCGTAAAGTCTCAAAGGCTCTCAAAGCTTATGCAGCGATGACAACTTCTGCTGCTAAGGGTGCGGTTCGTAGCATATGATTGTATGAAAAACCTCATTTATGGAAAATGAATAGAATTGTAAGTCTTTTTCGTAAGATGACAATACATTGATTTATAATGATGAATTATCATTTTTCAACTTGGATCACAACTCCGAATATCGTGAGATTTTCTCATCACAAATCCTCTCATATTGAATCGATTAAGATCACTTGCTTGCACGTCATAAGCGGGCTGGCGTGTGGGTAAACTGGACAAGAAAGGAGTAAAAATGTCTCTTATGAATGCTCTCAAAGGCAAGGGTTATCGCAACATTGGGAGTTGGCAAATATAATGATGGTGCCGGCTTGCTTCTTTACAAGCATAAAGATGGTGGTGCTAATAGCTTTATCGTTATACCCTTCATGGTAGGTTCCGTGAAATTGGCTTTTGTGCTTTAAGAAATGTTTCTTTAAAATAAGCCCGTGAATGTGCAACTGGGTGGCGTTCTGTTTTACATGAAGGTCGTGACTTCATGAAAAAACGAGAGAAACAAAAGTGTGAAGCAATGCGCAATCTCCATTATTTAAAGGACATTGCTTGAGATACTTTTGAAAATCGGAAAGCAGAGTTTCAAACTGATTATTTTACATGCTCTGGAAGAATATTTAAAATCAGAGCGCATCAGAATGACAAGTATCACGCTGACGAATATGGGTGCTACAAATTGCATTTTTGTATAAAAACAATTAGCTTTAAGAAATGTTATGCATTTGCTTTCTTGGTCTCTACTTTTTACTGCTTTTAAAGAGACATTGTGTGAAAGCAATGATAAGATAGTGAAGAGTCGATATGCGTTAGAATGATCAAGGAAGAATGCTTTTTTTAATTTTCTATAAAGGGCTTAGTTTTTTTCCAGTTGTTTGAGGCGGTAAATTTCTTCTAAAGCTTGTTTAGGGGAAAGTTCATCAGGGTGAATATTTGCTAAAGCTTTATGAAGTATGCAATGGTCTTGTGTTTTTTCATTGACAGGAGATACTGCTTTAAGGGAAAAAAGCGGTAAATCATCAATGAGTTTATGTCCTTTCCCAGCCATTTCACCTTGTTCTAATTGGTGGAGAACATCTGTAGCACGGGCAATAACCGCTGGCGGAAGCCCAGCAAGTTTTGCAACTTGTACGCCGTAGGATCGGTCTGCAGCTCCTGGTGTGACTTCATGAAGAAAAACCACATCACCATCCCAATTTTTAACTTTCATTGTTACATTATGAAGGCGGTTAAGCTTTTCTGTCAGTGCTGTCATTTCATGAAAATGGGTAGCAAGAATAGCACGACAGCAATTAACTTCATGCAGATATTCCACAGCTGCCCACGCAATGGAAAGTCCATCAAAGGTTGATGTTCCTCGTCCAATTTCATCAAGAATAACAAGGGATTTGTGACTAGCGTGGTTAAGAATTGTTGCTGTTTCCACCATTTCCATCATGAAGGTTGAGCGCCCTCTTGCAAGGTCATCGGAAGCACCAACACGACTAAAGAGGCGATCAACGACGCCAATATGTGCGCAAGTTGCTGGAACAAAGGATCCCATTTGCGCCATAATAGCAATAAGTGCATTTTGCCGTAAAAAAGTGGATTTTCCTCCCATATTGGGACCGGTCAAAAGCCAGATTGCTGCATATTGATGATTTTCTTGTACAGAAAGATCACAATTATTGGCAACAAAGGGTTCTGCTGCTTGTTTTCGGAGTGCTTGCTCTACGACAGGATGGCGCCCAGCAGTGATATGAAAT
Source organism: Bartonella sp. MM73XJBT (assembly GCF_028618465.1). Taxonomy (NCBI): domain Bacteria; kingdom Pseudomonadati; phylum Pseudomonadota; class Alphaproteobacteria; order Hyphomicrobiales; family Bartonellaceae; genus Bartonella; species Bartonella sp. MM73XJBT. The sequence continues at coordinate 63,687 of NZ_JAQISY010000005.1, forward strand.
GTAAGAGAATGATCAATTTTAGGACGACAATATCCTTGTTCTTCAGCCAGATGTGCTAATGCGATGGATACATCCAAGACAGCAAGTGCTTCGGCTGCTTTACGAATGAAATCAACCTGCTCAGTAATTTCATGCACAAGGGTTTCAAAGATTTCTAGTTCAAGTGTCAGTGCGTGGTTAGCTGCATGGGCAATACGGCTTTCAAGGTCAGCAAGCTCTGTTGTGGTAAAGCGCATAGCATTTGCCATTGTTTGCCGATGAATAAAACGTGCTTTGGCTTGAGGGTTATTTGTGAGTGCGGATGCTTGCACATTTGTGACTTCAATGAAGTAGCCTAGAATATTATTATGCTTGATTTTAAGAGTCTTAATATCTGTTTCTTGGGCATATTGTGTTTGAAGTTCCAAAATAACACGGCGCGATTCATCACGTAGAGCACGCATTTCATCAAGCTCTTTATGATATTGAGGGCGAATAAAACCACCATCACGTTTAAGCAGAGGAAGATCATCCGCTAATGCTCGTTCTAAATGATCATGTAAAGCAGTAGGCAAATGTGAGAAAACCTGTTGTACGTCACTGATTTCTTGAGGAAGCAATTGATTATTAAAAAGCTGGTGAATTTCACGAATAATTTCAAAACCACGCTGGATTGTAGCTATATCACGGGGACCACCTCGTCCAAGCACCAAACGTGACACTGCACGGGGCATGTCTGGCCCCCCTTTTAAAATGAGCTTTATAGCTTCTGCAAGCGAGGTGTTTCGTAAAAAAAAGGCAACCGAATCGAGACGATGATCAATAGCTGAGGGTGTGGTGAGAGGCGCAATAAGGCGATCGACAAGAAGACGTGATCCCCCTCCTGTTACAGTACGATCAATAGCTTTTAATAAGCTTCCATCACGTTGTCCTGAAGTGGTTCGGACAAGCTCAAGACTAAGTCTGGTTGCAGCATCAATGAAAAGGGTAGCACTTTCATTTTGACGTTCAGGACGCATAAGAGGAGGGCGATGCGTGACTTGTGTTTTTTCGATGTAACGAATGGCAGCAGCGATTGCAGAAAGTTCAGGGCGAGAATAATCGGCAACACCTTCAAGGGTTGAAAGTTTAAAATAACCGCAAATATCGCGTTCAGCAGTGACTGTGTCAAAGAGATTAGCAGGTTGAGGCAAAACAATGCGATTGAGAACATGAAAAAGTGATTTATGGGATTTATCATGAAAGAAAGAGTCAGCGACAATAATTTCTTGAGGATCTACGCGCATAATATCTGCCAGAAGTTTTTCATGACGGCTTTCTGTTACACGAAATATGCCTGTTGAGATATCAATCCAAGAAAGGGCAAAATCCTCTCCGTCGCTGGTTTTGATGCGAGCAAGTGTCATCAGATAATTTGCACGCGTTGGATCAAGAAGCTTTTCTTCGGTAAGAGTTCCAGGTGTGACAAGGCGAACGACATTGCGTCGAACAACTGATTTTGATCCACGCCTTTTAGCTTCTGCAGGATCTTCTGTTTGTTCACAAACAGCAACGCGGTAACCACAAGCAATGAGTTTTTGCAAATAGTCATCAGCAGCATGAACGGGAACCCCACACATAGGAATATCTTCACCCAAATGTTTGCCACGTGTTGTAAGTGTGATTCCTAAAGCTTGGGCAGCTTCAACTGCATCATTAAAAAACAATTCATAGAAATCACCCATACGGTAAAAGAGAAGGGAATCATTATTGACTGCTTTGATTTCTATATATTGCTCCATCATAGGAGTGAGGCGTTGTTGATGAGGAGCAGATGAGAGGGCAGGCTGAGGAATTAAATTATTTTTATAGTTGTTTTTTTTATCCATGTTTACGCGCCTGTTTCCTTCAAGTGAGGTTTTAATGCCCTTTTTTGTTTACTTCAGTAATACTTATCTTCATTATCTCTAAAAATTGAAACGTGTAATCAGGTTGGTTAAAGCAAGCATAGCGATTTCTCATGTATGAATCAAATTTTAAAATTGGGTAATTACACGTATCATAGAGCATAATTGACACTGTTTTGGAGAGAATTGAGTGAAATGAAAAAGCAAAATCAGAAACTACCTCAAATGATTTATGGTGTTAGTGAGCAAGAAGCTCTTGATTTTCATAGTTGTGGTCGGCCTGGAAAGCTTGAAATTATTGCAACAAAGTCTATGGCAACACAGCATGATTTAGCACTTGCCTATTCACCAGGTGTTGCTGTTCCAGTTAAAGCAATTGCTCAAAATCCAGCATTGGCTTATGATTATACGACAAAAGGAAATCTTGTGGCTGTTATATCAAATGGAACAGCTATTTTAGGATTGGGCAATTTAGGTGCGCTTGCATCTAAGCCTGTAATGGAAGGCAAAGCAGTGCTTTTTAAGCGCTTTGCGGATATTGATTCCATTGATTTGGAAATTGATACAGACGATCCAGAAAATTTTATCAATTTAGTACGTCATTTGGAACCGTCTTTTGGCGGTATCAATCTTGAAGACATTAAAGCACCAGAGTGTTTTATGATTGAGAGTCGCTTACGCGAAATCATGAATATTCCTGTTTTTCATGATGATCAACATGGTACAGCAATTATTGTTGCCGCTGGCGTACTGAATGCTCTGTATTTAACAGGGCGTGATATGCAAAATACTAAGTTAGTCTGTAATGGTGCTGGCTCTGCTGGAATTGCTTGTATTGAATTGATTAAAGCAATGGGGTTTCGACCTGAAAATGTTATACTCTGTGATACGAAGGGCGTTGTCTATGAAGGGCGCAAAGAGGGAATGAATAAGTGGAAAGCTGCCCATGCTCTTCGAACCGATAAACGCACGCTTGCCGAAGCAATGGAAGGTGCGGACATGTTTTTTGGGGTTTCTGCTAAAGGCGCAATTACCCCTGAGATGGTCAAATCAATGGCACCACAGCCAATCATTTTTGCCATGGCCAATCCCGACCCAGAAATTACACCAGAAGAGGTTATGCAAGTGCGTAATGATGCCATTATGGCAACAGGTCGTTCGGATTATCCAAACCAAATTAACAATGTTCTTTGTTTTCCTTATATCTTTCGTGGTGCGCTTGATGTACGTGCGACGGTTATCAATGAGGACATGAAAATTGCTGCTGCAAAAGCTTTAGCGCAGTTGGCCCATGAAGAGGTTCCTGACAGTGTGGCAGAAGCTTATCGTGGCAAGCGATTGAAATTTGGACCCAATTATATCATTCCTGTTCCTTTTGATCCACGTTTGTTTACGGTTGTTTCAAAAGCGGTGGCAAAAGCGGCAATGGAGAGTGGTGTTGCGCGAAAGCATATTGATGATTTAGAGGCTTATGAACGTGATTTGAGTGCAAGACGTGATCCCATTTCCTCTGTGATGCGTGGAGTTTATAATCATATTCGCCAAGCGCCAAAACAGATTGTCTTCGCAGAAGGTGAAGAAGAGCAAGTCATCCGAGCTGCTGTTTCCTATGTTCATCAAAAACTAGGACAAGCAATTTTGATTGGTCATGAAGAACAAGTGAGAGAAACTGCTGCTATTGCTGGTATTGATCTTGAGCGAGAAGGTATTTCACTGATGAATGCTAAGCTTTCTTGTCGTACGGATGCTTATGCGAATTACCTTTATAAAAAGATGCAGCGTCAAGGCTGGCTATTGCGTGATTGTCACCATCGTATCAATAATGATCGCAATTATTTTGCTGCTTGTATGGTGGCATTAGGGGATGCTGATGCAATGGTTACAGGGGTAACACGCAATTACGAAACAGCATTAATCGATATACGTCGTGTGATTAATGAAAAACCAAAAGAACGGCTGATTGGTATCTCAATGGCTATTTGCCGTGGGCGAACTGTGTTTATTGCAGATACAGCTGTTTACGAGGATCCTAGCGCCGAAGAACTTGCTGATATAGCGGAACAAACAGCTTCTTTTGTCCATGGATTTGGATATCAGCCAAGGGTAGCTTTTTTAGCATTTTCTACTTTTGGTTATATGAAGGGACAAGTTACACAAAATATCCAAAATGCTGTTCGTATTTTGCATGAACGCGGGGTTGACTTTGAATTTGATGGAGAAATGAGTGCAGATGTAGCGCTCAATTTGAAGTTAATGCAGCAATATCCCTTTATGGGATTAACAGAACCAGCTAACATTTTAATAATGCCTGGCTATCATAGCTCTTCTATTGCGAGTAAAATGTTGCAAGAGCTTGGTGAAGCAACCATTATTGGACCTATTCTGATTGGATTGGAAAAATCTGTCCAAATTGTACCGTTTAGTGGAAATGATACGGATGTTGTCAATATCGCAATGCTAGCAGCGTATCATGCAAAAAAGTTGTAAAAAAAGGCCCTGATATTTCAGGGCCTTTTTGACAATAAAAAATAAATTTTTAAGATGGTTGTACCTGACTCTGATTGTCATTTTGTTCTTCAGCAAGACGTTTTTGAAACAATGCTGCAAAATCAATTGGATCAATCCAAAGAGGTGGAAATCCCCCATTTTGGGTGGCGTCAGATATAATTTGCCGCGCAAATGGAAACAAAAGACGAGGACATTCAATAAAAACAAGAGGCATAACATGCTCTTGTGGAATGTTTTTAATATGAAAAACACCACCGTAAATGAGTTCTACATGAAACAGTGTTTCCGCGTCATCATTGGCTTTTACGGAGAGGGATAAAATAACATCATAATTATCATCACCAATTGGGTTTGCGTTGACATTAATATTGATATCTATTTGTGGTGCTTTTTCACGCGAACGCAGTGAATGAGGAGCACTTGGGTTTTCGAATGAGAAATCTTTTAAATATTGCGTTAATACAGCAAAAACTGGCTCTCCACCACTGTTGTTCATTTCACCTTCAGCCATAGTATAAACCTTTTCATTTATGATAATATATATTTTTCTATTTTAGAACCGCAGATTAAGCTGGTTATCACGCCTTGCAAAAGGTTGCAAGAAACGCTCCTCTTGTCTTGATTATTTTTTAATTTGGATACAGATTGTTGGGAATTTCAATGATTATCATCATTTTTACGCCATAAGGATTCTGTAGTATTATAAACTTCGTAGTCTTCTGCTTTAAGATCAATGGTTTTTTCAGCAGCATTTTGAGTATTGGTTTTATTTTTAGTACGGGTGTTTATTTTATTTCTAGATAATGAAAAGAAATGCCAGATAAGAGAACGAATTGGCTTAATAAGGAGTAATATTCCCAAAATATCGCTTACAAATCCAGGGAGAATGAGCAAAATAGCGCTCACAATGACGAAGGTATCATTGATAATAGTGTTTTCTAGTCTACGTCCTTGAATAAGTTCACTTTGTATATTTTTTAAAAGGCTAAACCCTTGAACTCGCAATAAAATGCCCCCAACTATTGTTGTGAGAACAATCAAACTCAAAGTTGCTAGAATTCCAATTTCTTTTCCAACAAAAATAAAACCAGCGATTTCAATTAAAAGAGCGCTAAGGAAAATAATGATAAAAAAGCGAGGATTTATAGGGTAAGACTTTATCACATGAAAACTCCCTTCTGAATAGTTTAGGATAGAAGATTATACGAGTCATTCTTTTAAACATACATGAAGAAAGGTTATAAAAATACATGAGAGGTTATAAAAATATTTGAATAGTAGATTCCTCATTTTACATATTTATTGATAAATGATATTGACTGCAATGTTTATACAGATCATCTTAGGTTTGGAGATTGACAGCACCCATGGAATTTGACGTTATATTTGTCGTAGCTCTTGTTATTATGGTTATCGTTTTTGTGCAACTGCGTAATGTATTAGGAAAACGAATTGGTTTTGAAAAGCCTCCCTTTGATCCTTATTCGCATCGTTCTAAAAAACAAACTGAGGCAGAAACGACAGATAATATTGTTTCGTTCCCTCATCAAGAAAATTCGCAAAAGAATGATTTTAGCGAGATTGATACGATTTCACCAGAAGGAACTATACTGAATGAAGGTTTGCGAGCGCTTCGCAAAATTGATTCTCATTTTTCTCCTCAATTTTTTATAAAAGGTGCACGGGTTGCTTATGAAATGATTGTTACAGCTTTTGCTAGAGGTGATCGAGATCAACTTAAAAGATTGCTTTCTCAAAATGTTTTTGAAAGCTTTTGTGCTGCTATTGAGAAACGTGAAAACAATAATGAAAGAGTTCAGTTTACTTTCGTTGGAATTAATAAGATAGAGTTCGTTTCAGCAGCAATACAAGACAAGGACGAATTTATAACTGTGCGGATTATCAGTGAGATGATTTCTGTAACCTATAATGGGCAAGGAGAGCGTATAGATGGTGATCCTGATGCTATCGTAGAAATTAGAGATGTTTGGACTTTTGTTCGCAACAGCCTATCATCAGATCCAAATTGGAAACTTTTTGCAACAGAAGATGAAAATTAAGATTTTTTATCCCATAAGATCATAATAAATAAGCTTTATAAGAGATTGAAGATTGAAATGTCTACGGAGGAATGGAGACGCAAAAAGGAATTCTTGACTCCACAAGATCGTCTTTTATGGGAGAGGGTGTGCCGTACAATAAGACCGCTTCATGGTAAACTCTATTCTTCTCTTACAAAAGATGCAGCAAGTATTGATAACGCAAAACAGCGCCTAGCGCCAATGTTTTCATTATCTCAAGAAAATACACAGAAACAAACAGTAGTTAAAACAGAAAAGGAAACGCTTGCACGAGCGCATAAAATCCATTTTTTTGATCGTGCTGCATATCGCAAGATTGCCAAAGGTCATTATCCTATAGAGGCGCGTCTTGATCTTCATGGTTGTATGCAGGAAGAAGCTTATTTTTTCTTAAAAAAATTTCTACAATCATCTCAGCAGAATGGATTGCGTTATGTGCTTGTGATCACAGGAAAAGGACGATCACCTGGGAGTGCTGCTGCTTTGTATAAGTTTGTTCCTCATTGGTTATCAACACCAACTTTTCGATATTATGTGCATGCCTTTGAGCAGGCGGCTCGCCAACATGGTGGTGGAGGTGCGCTTTATATCTGGTTGCGCCGTTTTGCACTAGGCAAAGGGCATGATATCATTTGAGTTATTGTAGGTTCAATCTTTCTTTTGTTCGTTATGGTATTTTACAAGTTATATGTTTGGCAGAAATATGGGAGCACAAACTTTAATCATGAGGTTTGTGCTATTGTGTCTGATTTTTATAAAGAGCAATTCTGTTTATCTGTTTAAGCCAATCTGTAAGGAAATAACCACTATCAGTTCAAAAATATTCGTAGCATAACGAGCCTGTAGAAAGAATATCCAAAGCTCTACAAAATTTTTAAAAGATTCTCATTCTCTTCAAGAATGAAATATTTGTTTGTTATCTTTATTTTTGATGCTTTGGGCTAGCATAGCAGCATATTGAGATTGGTAGATGCTATAGACAGTTTTTTATAAAAGAGCATAAAATATTTTATCGTCACTTTTTATTTAAGACATATACAATAATGAAGTTTTACTGCCCTTATTCTTATGTTTCTCAACGAACAAAGTAGGACCATCATTATATTTATAATCTCTATTCTATACTTCATATATTCAAACGATTCATAAGGATTATTTTCCTCATTTTTATTTCCTCAATATTTTTTATGATTCATAATAAAAGGATTTGAATAAGAAAATACCATTATATTGAGCAAGTTTATTGAATCTGAAAAAGATTATTTACCATTAATAATCAATATGTTGATAATTTAAAAAGGAAGAGTTCTTCAGTGTAAAAAACTAATTTATGATATGCAAATATGAAGGAGAGCTGTATTCGAAATGAAAGAGAGGTGTGTGTCGAGAACAAGATATACAAAAGATTTGAAAGGTTGATATGGTCTGTCTCTAGGTGCAGTTGTGTAATTAAAGTGGTTTTAGTAACAGAAAGAACAAAGCATATTTGAAACTATAAGTTATTTTTATAAAAGAGCATAGGGAATGCATACACATTGATGTGACAAGATTTAGGATTGTATAGCTAAGCATTTTCTTGTTTGTAAGAAATATTTATTAGATTTTTTCTTCAGAAAATTCTTGCTGTTTAAAACGATAAGTTGTTGAGCAAAATTCACATGTGACGGAAATATATTGATTTTTAACCATTTCATTTCGTTCATCAGGGGGGAAGCCTTCAAGCATTCCTTTAATTTTTTCACGCGAACAAGAGCATTGGTCCACAAGAAAAAACGGATTAAAAACTCTGACACCGTATTCATGAAAAAGACGGAATAATAGCCGCTTACTGCCGACTTGGGGATCTGTCAATTCTGCACTTTCAATGGTTGCTGTTAGCGCTTTAGCTTCTTGCCATTGGTTTTCAAGTTGTATATCGATTTTCCCTTCTTCTTGTTTTTGACCTAGATTATCTATTTGATGATGAGATGCTGCTTTGGGCAAGAATTGGGTCAAAATCCCTCCTGCTCGCCAGTTTTTCTGTGTTTTTCCTTGTTGGTCTCGATTGACCAATATAGCGACTGCCAAACTGATATCGGTAGGAATTTGTTCTGATTGATCAAAATAAATACGAGCAGCTTCTTGTAAGTTTGTTCCGTCTAATGCAACGATTCCCTGATAGGGCTGTGTATGGGAGCCTTGGTAGATGGTGAAGGCTAAAGTGCCTTTTCCCAAAAGGGTTTCTGAAGATATTTGCTCATTAGCAATTGCTTTTTTTAACTGTTCTTTATCAAAACGCGCATAACCGCGCAGATGAGAGGGAGGAGAGAAATCGCATACCAACATATTAACCAGCCCATTGGAATGGGTTTGTAAAATAAATTTTCCCTTGAGTTTTAGGGAAGTTCCAAGCAAAACGGTCACAACTAAAGCTTCTGCGAGAAGGTAAGAAACTGGTTCAGGATATTGATGTCTTGTAAGAATAGAATTTAAAGCGTCACCAAGTTGTACAGCACGCCCACGAATATTCAGTTCTTCTACTTGAAAGGGAATAACAGTATCATCTTCACTCAAGTGAATATTATTGAGAGAAGATTCATCTGTGGATTTTTTGCGCATATTCTTGCCTTTTATATGATCTGTTTTGCAAGATATTGTGAAGAGAAAAATCCATCTTGTAAACACCATGCAAGAATTGCTTTTTGGGTATGAAGACGATTTTCCGCTTCGTCAAAAACAACCGAATGTGCTCCATCTATCACAGCATCAACAACTTCTTCACCACGATGAGCAGGAAGGCAATGCATGAAAAGAGCATTGGGTTTTGCTAATTTCATTAAAGCTTCATTGACTTGATAAGGTTGAAAAATAGAATGATCGCGGGCACGAAACTCTTGTCCCATGGAAAACCATGTATCTGTAATAATACAATCGGCATCTTTAGCAGCCTTTTGAGGATTATGCGTTAATGTAATATGAGCACCTCGTTCACGTGCCCAGTGAACAAATTTTTCTTGTGGTTCGCTGCCTTTTGGAGTGGCAATACGTAAGTGGAAGTTAAAAAGGGCAGCCGCTTCGATCAAGGAATGAAGCACATTATTACCATCTCCCATCCATGCAAATATTTTTTTTGCAATGGGCCCACGATGTTCTTCATAAGTTAGGATATCTGCTAGAATTTGGCAAGGATGTGTGTCATCTGTAAGAGCATTAATAACAGGAATCTGTGCATATTGTGCCAATTCAAGCATTCGGTTATGTGTTGTTGTTCGTAATGTAACAATATCTACAAAACGCGATAAGACCCGTGCTGTATCAGCGATAGTTTCACAATAACCAAGTTGCATCTCTGAACCCGTTAACATGATTGTATCTCCCCCAAGTTGGCGCATGCCGATATCAAATGAAATACGGGTTCGTGTGGATGGTTTTTCAAAAATCATTGCGAGTGTTTTATCAACAAAAGGTTTTGAGCTTTTCCCTGCTTTGAAAGATGCCTTAAGGTTTTTTGCATAATCGATAAGAGCACGTGCTATTTGCGGGGTTAAAATGGATAAATCGGTGAAGTGGCGAAGAGCATTTGTCATGTTTGTCATATTTTCCTTTTTTTATTTTTTTGCGAAAGAGAGGCAATTGCTTTTTCAATACGACGTAAGCTTTCATCGATTTCTTCTTCCGTGATGATAAGAGGAGGCAATAAGCGCACTACGTTATTGTTGGCATAAGTGCATAGAACATATTCATTTTCCAAGGCACTTACGACTACATTTGAGGGAACAACACACTGAATGCCTATCATCAGTCCTACCCCTTGAATTGCAGAGATAATATCAGGATAGATATCGATCATTTTCGAAAGTCCATTTTTAAGCTTATCGCCTATCTTCTCAACATGTTGAAGAAAGCCTGGTTCTAATATAATATCAAGGACACTATTGCCTACCGCCATTCCAAGAAGATTTCCTCCAAAGGTTGAACCATGGGTCCCTGGTGTCATACTTTTTGCGGCTTTCTCTGTTGCAAGACAAGCTCCCAGCGGAAATCCACCACCTAATCCTTTTGCAAGAGTAAGAATATCAGGTGTGATATCACTCCATTGATAGGCAAAAAGCTTTCCTGTACGTCCAATACCCGTTTGGACCTCATCTAAAATCAATAATAAATTATGATCGTCGCATATTTTGCGCAAAAATTTTAAAGTTTCGTGAGAAACCGTTCGTATTCCTCCTTCACCTTGAATAGGCTCAATAAGAATAGCTGCGGTATTTTTATTGATGGCGTTTCGCAAAGCGCTTTCATCACAAAAAGGAATTTGAATAAATCCACCAGCTTTTGGTCCAAAGCCTTCGAGATATTTTTCGTGCCCAGTAGCAGCAAGCGTTGCAAGTGTGCGTCCGTGAAAGGCACCTTCAAAAGTAATAATTTCAACGCGTTTTGGATGTCCGGATGCGTAATGATAATGACGAGCTGTTTTGAACGCGCATTCTAATGCTTCAGCACCAGAATTACAGAAGAAAACCTTATCAGCAAAACTATTTGCACAAAGCCGTGCAGCAAAAGCTTCTTGTTCAGGTGATTGAAAAAGATTGGAAATATGCCAAAGTTTTTCAGCTTGTTTTTTGAGAGTATCGACCAACCTTGGGTGCGCATATCCTAATGCATTAACAGCAATACCAGATGTCAAGTCAAGATAACGCTCTCCTTTATCAGAAATAAGCCAGACACCACTGCCTTGTTTAAAATGCAAATTACGTCGAGCAAAACACTTATAAAGTGGCTGTAGAGCAGTAGTGCCCATTATTATTTCCTTTTATATTTTAAATTTTGTTATACAATAAACAAAACAATGTGATAAATAAAGCAGTGTTCTACCTTTAGATACAGTATAATCATCACTTCATTATACGCTTCATTGTTACACCCATATGATAAATCATTAGCGAGATGGCTAGAAAGTCAATAAAGGTTCTGCAATAAGTATTTTAGGGGAAAGTCTTAAGCAAATACGATAGTTTGGCCTGTACTTGATTTGCAAGTTGGGGAAAACGTTCTAAATAAACTTTTCAAGTGGGAAACACTCTTGTCAGAGAGTCAATGCATATTGTAGTTTAAGTCAGCAAACAAGATTGTGTTGAAGTTTTAAGTTCCATAGGTTGAATGAAATTGTTGTGCTTAGGGTGGAGTAATTTTTTTCATTCAATTCATTGGGGACATTATTCAAATATTTGAAGATGCAAAGGGCTGCATCTCATTGAGGTGATCAGAATTGGAGTGCTGATATGGGTTGGACAGATAAACGCGTTGAACTTCTTAAGAAACTCTGGAGTGAGGGGTTAAGTGCAAGTCAAATTGCCGCCCAGTTAGGTGGGGTCAGCAGGAATGCGGTAATCGGTAAAGTGCATCGATTAAAGTTACCGGGACGTGGTAAAACAGCACAAGGGAGTGTACGTGCCCAAAAGACACCTGCCAGTAGTCCATCATCTCCGCGTATGCGTCGTACAACATCGACGGTATCGCCAACGATTGCTCCGTCTTGCAGCGTTGGAGCAACGGATGTAAAGATGGAGACTGTAGTCGAGGATATAAAAGAAACCGATGTGCCTGAGAAACCGAATGTCGTTGTGCCTATATCACGCCACCTTAATCTTTTGCAATTGAGTGAGAATACATGTAGGTGGCCCGTTGGAGATCCTTTATCATCAGATTTTCACTTTTGTGGTGCTGATTCCGGTGAAAATAGTCCTTACTGTGCTTTTCATGCTAAAATAGCATTTCAGCCAATCTCTGAAAGACGTCGGATAAGAATATAATATTTGAATGTAAGCGCTATTAACTTCTCTATTGTATCATTACTATCAAAGGTGAGAATTTTGCTGAAAAGGGAAGTTTTTTCTGTTAAGAGATATCTCCAAGTATTATTTTTTGTGTTATTGTATAATGAGGCTCTGTCAAGGTCGAAAAATTGTCTATTTTTACTGTTTTTATTTAGCTTTACGGATCAAAGTATCTACAGCAGTATTTTATGAATAATGCAGATTGTATAAAGCTTCACGCTTTTGTTTTTCATACTCTTATAGTGGCGTCGTTTTTCTTATGCAGAAGATTACACCATTTATTCAGTTACGCACTGATCTTAAAGAAATTTACTTTGTTTATTCTATTGCTTTAGTGGCATAATGCAAAGTCTATGGCGTACTATCATATTTACTTATTCCTAATGTACAGCTACTTTTGCATTAAGTTCCACAAGAATGCAGAGTAAGTTTTCTCAAGTGGTTTTATTTATGTGTCTCTTCTTACTATATCATGCGAGCAAATTTTTTGAGAATTTATCATCAGAGGGAGAAATAAGAAAATTTAACCCTATTCTCATTCTTTAATATGGGAAAACAACGCATTATCTTTACGCATCAATGTATTTTTATTGGATATCTCTTCTTGCATGATAGCCTTTTCAATTTTTGGCAGGATTTTGTTCTGATAAATTTGCCACGTTAAGGGGCCAACATGTTTAGCAATAATAATGTGCTCTTTATTCAAAAGAAAGGTTTCTGGTGCTCCATATACTCCCCAGTTAATGGCTGTATATCCTGAAGCATCAAAGCCAATTACTTTAAAAGGGTTTCCAAAACGATTCAGAAAGCGTTGAGCGTTTTCTTTATTATCTTTATAATTAATACCAATAAGATCAAAACGTTTATCTTGTGCAATCTTCATTAAAAACGGATGTTCTTTACGACAGGCAGAACACCAAGATCCCCAAAAATTGATTAATATTACACGTCCTTTCAATTGGTCTGAATGGAGGAAATGATTTTCATTGACAAGAAGGGGAAGACTTATTAGGGGAGCTGATTTTTCAACGAATCTGTTTGGCAGAAGGGAAGTATCATTGGGGTATTTTCTCCCTATAAGATAGAAGAAAAGCACAGTGAGAAAAAGAAAAAACACAAATGGTCCCAAAAGACCAAACACGATAGATAAAGATGTGTTTTTTTTAATTTTTTGAGGGGTATTTTTCATTATGTTTTTCTTTCCAAAACAGCTCTTTTTTGTTCAACTGTTGTAGGATTTTTTTTTGATAGAGAGCTTTGCAAAGGATGTGACTCATAAGGCACAGAAGGAGGATTGCGGAAAGCATGTAACTCAAAATAACAATTTGCTTGTGGTGAAGAGTACCAAGAAAAAAGTCAATTTGCTGAGAGAGATTTCCTAAAAGTCCACTATGAATGCTATTAAAATCAGGCATGATGAAAATTCCTAATGTTGCGCATGACGGGCTTTTTTTCTTTGAAGTATCTGGATATGACGGCTGTTGATTTCGTTGCGCATAGCCATCAAATAGAATAAAATAAACAGAAAGCTAAAGCAAAATATCATTGCGATAAGGGGCCATAACATAGCACGCTCGATTGTTGGTCCCCCTGAACGTAAGAGCGATGAAGACTGATGGAGTGTATTCCACCAATTAACAGAAAATTTGATAATAGGAATATTGACAAGTCCAACGAGTGTGAGAATGGCTGTTGCGCGTGCAGCTTTTTCTTGATTATGGAAAGCACGAGCAAGCATGACAATGGCAAGGTAGATAAAAAATAAGATCAAAACTGATGTGAGTCGTGCATCCCATACCCACCATGTTCCCCATGTAGGGCGTCCCCAAAGCGCGCCTGTTATCAGAGCCAAGGCTGTAAAGATTGCTCCAATAGGTGCACCACATTTAAGTGCTACATCAGCAAGATGATATCTCCAAATCAGACTCCCTAAAGCAGCAGCACTTATGATGATATAACAAAATGTAGAGAGCCACGCGAATGGTACATGAATATACATAATCTTAACGGTAATACCTTGCTGATAGTCATCAGGAGAATACATAATTAGAATAAGTCCTAGGATAAGAAGGACCAATGTCATACTGGTTAACCAAGGCAAAACAACACGACTTATTTTCATAAAACGGATTAAACTTACTGGGAGTGTCCCCATGTTATGTTTGTGAGATATTTCATTCATGAAATTTATAATAGGCAGAGTTTTTCTGTGTAGCAATCCTCTTTTACTCTTCTGCTAAAAGCTTGAGTGTTATAGCAGCAACAAAGGAACTAAAAAGACTTAAAAGAAGTGAGAAAGCGATAAGAAGAGTCAAGGAACTAAGAAAAGAGGCACTTGGATTTGTTGGAGCTGTAGCGGCTGAAACGCCAAAAATCACGATAGGAATGATCCATGGTAAGATAATAATAAAGATGAGAAGAGTGCTATGTAACAATGACGTTGCAAGGGCAGCTCCTATAGCGCCAATGAAAATAATAGCAGGTGTTCCACATAAGAGGGTGAGTATTGTTGTAAAAGTTGTTATTGCATCGAGATGGAGCATGAATGCTAAAATTGGTGTAGCAAAAATAAGAGGAAGCATTGTTCCTGCCCAATGGGCGAGGCATTTAGTAAATACAATCAGAGTAAAACTTTGTCTTTGTCCAGAAAGAATGAATTGATCAAGACTTCCATCATCATGATCGGTTTGAAAAAGTTTATTGAGATTAAGGAGTCCTGCAAGAAGGGTCCCAAACCATAATATGCCAGGGCCTATTTGTGCAAGTATTTTAGGATCTGGCCCAATGGCAAAAGGAGTTATCATAATAACGGCGATGAAAAACAACAGCCCTTTTAATGAAGAGGCTTGTGGTGCTAGAGTTAATTTAAGATCACGCCAGAACAATGCTTTCATTTTTTATCTTTCTTGGAGAGGGAAGAATTTTTCCAAAGCAATATTATGATTTTCTGGAATACCGAGGGGGTGATGGGTTGCAGCAATAATCATACCACCTTGGTTTAGATGATGCTGAAAAATATGAGCAAAGAGACTTTGCGCATAGCTATCAATGCCCGATATTGGTTCATCTAAAATCCAAATAGGACGATAGGAGAGCAAAAGACGGGCAATAGCTACGCGTCTTTTTTGTCCAGTTGACAAGACATGAAAAGGTAAGTGTTCAAGATCAGAAAGACCAATATCAACAAGGGCTTCATGTGGAGAGCGTAGATATTGTCCATAAAATGCTGACCAAAATTGTAGATTATCGATGACAGATAAAAAAGGTTTCATAGCGTTTTGGGGAGCAAGATAATGGCACGCAGTTGCTACCGGATATGTTTGTTCTTGGTCTTTAAGGATAACATTGCCTTCAGTGGCTTTAAGAAGACCAACAATGATTCGCAGTAATGTAGATTTACCGATGCCATTTGGACCTGTGATGGTCATAAGTTGCTGTGGGAGTAGACAAAAAGAAAGACCTTGAAACAGAACCTCTTCGTTTCTGTGAGCTGCTAAATCTATGCCCAATAACACCATGTGTGTACCTATTTTTCTTTTATTTCTATAATCTTTATTGCAGTATAAGATAAAAAAACATGTTTTTTATGTAATTGTATCTAGAATAGTTCTAGAAATAGTTTTATAAAGCTTGTATTACATCAAAATCTGGTGGAGAATGGTTTTTATTTCCGATTTCTGAATTTGCTGATGAAAAGGTAGAGGAGGAAATGGAAGGGAGAAGTTATTGCGTCTGCACTCAAGCTGCGACCTTGACTCGTGGTTTGTGTTGTTTGTTCCGGAAAATTAGATGGTTTGTAGTATGAGGGTGGACAGTCGTGACTCAAATTGATAGCTTTAATTGTCGTAGAATTTTAAATGTTTGTGGCAAGGAATATACTTATTATAGTTTGATCGAAGCAGAGAAAAATGGACTTAATGGCATTTCTCGCTTACCGTTTTCGATGAAAGTAATTCTTGAAAATTTATTACGGTTTGAAGATGGACGCACGGTTAAGAAAGAAGATATCCTAAACGTTGCTAAGTGGTTAAATGATAAAGGCAGTGCTAGAGCAGAAATCGCCTATCGCCCTACACGCGTTCTTATGCAAGATTTTACAGGTGTTCCTGCGGTCGTTGACCTTTCTGCGATGCGTGATGCTATGGTTAAACTTGAAGGGAATGCTGAAAAAATCAATCCTCTCATTCCTGTTGATCTTATCATTGATCACTCCATTATCGTTGATGACTTTGGCAATCCCATGGCTTTTAAGGAAAATGTTGAGCATGAATATGAGCGCAATGGTGAGCGCTATCGTTTCTTGAAATGGGGTCAGCAAGCATTTCAAAATTTTCGCGTTGTTCCTCCAGGAACAGGGATCTGTCATCAGGTGAACCTAGAATATTTAGCGCAATGCGTGTGGTTGAAGGGTGAGGAGCAGCATCAGACGGTTTATCCTGATACTTGTGTGGGGACTGATTCGCATACGACTATGGTGAATGGTTTGGGTGTTTTAGGTTGGGGCGTTGGTGGTATTGAAGCTGAAGCCGCAATGTTAGGTCAGCCCGTTTCTATGTTATTGCCTGAAGTGATTGGTTTCCGTCTCACAGGTAAACTTAAAGAAGGTGTAACAGCGACCGATTTAGTGTTGATGGTAACACAAATTTTACGCAAGAAGGGTGTTGTTGGTAAATTTGTTGAGTTTTTTGGTCCTGGTCTAGAACATATGACGCTTGCTGATCGAGCAACGATTGCAAATATGGCTCCCGAATATGGAGCAACCTGTGGTTTTTTCCCCATTGATAAGGAAACAGTACGCTATCTCCATATGACAGGGCGTGATGAGAATCGTATAGCGTTAGTGGAAGCTTATTCCAAGGCGCAAGGGATGTGGCATGATGAAGCTATAATCGATCCCATTTTTAGTGATACAATAGAATTAGATATGGAAAATGTTGTGCCTTCTATGGCCGGTCCTAAACGTCCTGAAGGGCGTATTGCATTGGAAAGTGTCGGGCAAGGCTTTGAGAAAGCATTAGTCGAGGATTATAAGAAGACTTCTGAGCAAGATAGTCGTTATCAGGTTGAAGGGGAGGAATATGCGCTTGGTCATGGCGATGTGGTGATTGCTGCCATTACTTCTTGCACGAATACATCAAATCCAAGCGTTCTCATTGCTGCGGGTCTTTTAGCACGTAATGCTGTAGCGAAAGGTCTCAAAAGCAAACCATGGGTTAAGACTTCTCTTGCGCCTGGTTCACAAGTTGTTGAAGCTTATTTATGCAATTCAGGGCTGCAAAAAGATTTGGATGCACTAGGGTTTAATTTAGTCGGATTTGGATGCACAACCTGTATTGGAAATTCTGGTCCTTTGTATCCTGCTATTTCTAAAACGATTAATCATCATGGTCTCATTGCTGCTGCCGTTCTTTCAGGAAATCGTAATTTTGAAGGGCGTGTATCACCCGATGTGCAAGCAAATTATTTAGCTTCACCACCATTAGTTGTTGCTCATGCTTTGACAGGAACGGTGCGTAAAGATTTAACCAAAGAGCCTCTTGGAACAGGTTCAGATGGCCAACCAGTCTATTTGAGAGATATTTGGCCAACCTCTCAAGAAATACAAGAATTTATCGAAAAGAATGTTACGCGTAAGATTTTTGCTGAAAAATATGCAGATGTGTTTAAGGGGGATGAAAATTGGCAAAAAGTTAAGGTCCCAACAGGGGTAACGTATGCTTGGGACGAACAGTCAACATATGTGCGTAATCCACCTTATTTTGATGATATGCGGAAGATGCCTGAGGTTTTGCCAGACATTAAAGATGCACGGATTTTAGGTTTGTTTGGTGATAAAATCACAACAGATCATATTTCTCCTGCTGGTTCTATTAAGATTGATTCTCCTGCTGGAAAATATTTGACAGATCATGGGGTGAAGGTAGCTGATTTTAATCAATATGGAACGCGTCGTGGGAATCATGAAGTGATGATGCGTGGAACCTTTGCCAATATTCGCATTCGTAACTTCATGCTAGGAGAAAATGGTCGTGAAGGAGGCTATACAGTTCATTATCCATCAGGAACAGAGCAAGCCATTTATGATGCAGCCATGGCATATAAACAAGAAGGCGTTCCGCTGATTATTTTTGCTGGTATTGAATACGGCAATGGGTCGTCTCGTGATTGGGCAGCCAAAGGGACTAACCTTCTTGGTGTAAAAGCAGTGATTGCTCAATCTTTTGAGCGGATTCATCGTTCTAATCTTGTTGGTATGGGAATTGTTCCCTTTGTATTTGAAGAGGATACGAGCTGGAGATCTTTGGGTTTAAAGGGGGATGAAAAGGTAACCATTGAAGGGATTCATAACTTAAAACCTCGTCAAAAAACTGTTGCCACCATCACTTTTTCTGATGGGATGATAATAACTGTTCCATTATTATGCCGTGTTGATACTGAAGACGAGTTAGATTATTTGCACCATGGTGGTATTTTGCAATATGTTTTGCGTAATTTGGCAGTTTAAACCGCATTTATGCGTTTAGGAGTGTCTTTAAACGACGAAGATCTCAAAAGGTTAGGGTTTGTTTTTTTATACTTAATCTGTGAAAATTCGATTGACGTTGGTTTAAGGATTGCGTTATAAGCTGCACAGTTATTGGCAGCTTTATTAGTATTGCTTGAATTAGATTTATTTGGATTGGTAGAGATATTATTGAGACTAACCATATCCGATGCGTTGAAAGAAAGATATATTTATGGCGAATACACCTTCCGCTCGAAAAGCGGTACGAAAAGTTGCGGCACGCACGCAGGTTAATAGGGCACGCCGTTCGCGCGTTCGTACTTTTATTCGTAAGTTTGATGATGCTGTGGCTGGTGGTGATAAGGCATCTGCGGAAATAGCATTTAAGAATTTTGAACCTGAGATTATGCGGGCTGTTTCCAAAGGCGTTTTTCACAAAAATGCTGCTGCGCGAAAAGTATCGCGTTTAGCAAAGCGTTTGAAAGCTCTGAGCGTTTAAACTTTTTCGATTTTATTAAAAGATTTAAAAATCAGACCAGCATCTATGGATGCTGGTTTTTTATTTTCCCCAAATGCTCCACTTTTTAAGAGGGGGAATCAGTGATGATTCCTTCTATGAGAAAGACGAGAAGATTTATAGAGTTTGTATGGTTATCCACAAGCTTTGTGGATTTTTACAGAGTCTTTTTTGTCAAGCATTTTTATTTTTTTTTTTTAATTCGAAGGGATTCTTTAATTATTGGTAAATTTAGAGAAAAAAAATGAATTGAATCAATAATTTTCCTCATCTTTAATTTATATGAGCAGGTTTATAAGAGGTTTTGATTTTATTTTGACCCCTTGCATTTTACCTCTGCTGTTTTGTATGTTTCTCATGGAGACTAGAAACATGCAGGGTTCACATCAGTTTGTTATCCTGTGGTATGTATGAGTGTAAGATGCTTGAGTTTAAGCTGTCATGTGCTCTCATGTTGGATAGATTTTTTCTAACGTGTTTTTTGTTTCTTTGTTGGTATGTTGGCCATTTTAGAAGAATGGGTCATATCATGAGTGCAAGTAAATCTTATTGGTCATCTTTATTGGTGGGGTTGTAATGAAACTATCCTAGGGGAGGGTGAGTAATCTTATTTGGGGTAGGGCGTTTTGCCTTTGCTATGTTGGTTTTTAGTGATTTGGCAGGACAAAATTTTTATTTTTATCAGGATGGAAGATGGTGGATAAATTGAACTCTAGAGCTAGTTCCTTTAAAAGGGTTTCGGTGAATATCCTGTCGGCAGAAAAAGTAATCAAGATGACGGATAGTGGTGGAGCAGTGAGTAGAAATATTTCTGGAGGTTTTCCTATTATTTCAGAGGAGGAAGGTGCGGCGGCTTTTGCGCGGGTGATGGCCCAGTTAAAGGCGCAGGTTGGTATTGAAGCTTATACGAGTTGGTTTGGTCGTGTAAAGCTTGCTGAATATAGTCGTAATCTTGTAAAGCTTTCTGTTCCCACAGCATTTTTACGTTCATGGATTAATAATCACTATGGTTCTCTTTTGGTAAATTTGTGGAAACAAGAGAACGCAGCGATTCTTCGTGTTGAAGTTATTGTTCGCGGTATGAAACGCGTTTCTGGAGGTGTGGTTTGTAAAACAAGTGCAGCTCCTGTTGTTTTGGAAGAACAAACGACTCCGCTTTTTGTTGAGAATTACACAAAGAATTCTGTAAAGAGTGTTCAAGCTGGTGTTTTTGGTTCACCACTTGATTCACGCTATACGTTTGAAAGTTTTGTGGAAGGTTCTTCTAATCGTGTTGCTTTAGCTGCGGCGCGTTCGATTGCAGAAGGGCATAAAAGTGCTTTAAGATTTAATCCTCTTTTTGTTCATGCCTCTGTTGGTTTAGGGAAAACACATTTGCTTCAAGCTATTGCGGCAGAGGCGTTGAAGCGTTTAACGCCTGCGCGTGTTATTTATTTGACTGCTGAATATTTTATGTGGCGTTTTGCAACGGCAATTCGTGATAATGATGCTCTTTCTTTTAAAGAGCAGCTTCGTGATATTGATCTTCTCATTATTGATGATATGCAATTTTTGCAAGGAAAGTCGATTCAGCACGAGTTTTGTCATTTACTTAATATGTTGCTTGATAGTGCGAAGCAAGTTGTGGTCGCTGCGGATCGTCCACCAGCAGAATTAGAATCGCTTGACCTTCGGGTCCGGTCTCGTCTTCAGGGCGGGGTCGCCCTTGAAATTGAGGCGCCAGATTATGAAATGCGTTTGAAAATGCTACAGCAGCGATTGAAGGTAGCACAGCAAGATGATAGTACGCTTTCGATTTCTGATGATATTCTAGAATATATTGCAAGGACAGTTTTAGGATCAGGACGTGATATTGAGGGAGCATTTAATCAACTCTTGTTCCGCCAGTCATTTGAAACGGATTTATCCTTGGAGCGCATTGATGAATTATTAGGCCATTTGACACGTTCTGGTGAGCCTAAGCGCATTCGAATCGAAGAGATTCAGCGTACGGTTGCACGTCATTATAATGTTTCTAAACAGGATTTATTATCCAATCGTCGGACACGTACAGTTGTCAAACCGCGGCAAGTTGCGATGTATTTAGCAAAAATGTTGACGCCTCGCTCGTTGCCAGAAATTGGGCGCCGTTTTGGTGGTCGTGATCATACGACAGTTTTACACGCAGTTCGTAAAATTGAGGATTTGGTTTGTGGTGATCAGACATTGGCCAAAGAGCTTGAATTGCTTAAGCGATTAATTGGAGAGCAGGCTGCTTAGTATTTACAGTCTTTCCTTATTTTAAAAGAAATAGTGCAGGGGGGGGATGCTAGCTTTTTTCTTATACAAGTGTCACTTGCCATTTTAAGAGAGGTTGAATAAAATCTGGCGAATGATTCTTAAGGAAATAGGTTATTTTTCTAGAGAATTTCTATAATTTTTAGTGAATTGTAACGGAGATTTTATGCGTATTACAGTTGATCGCAGTCAGTTTCTTAAATCTCTTGGTCGTGTTCACCGTGTGGTGGAACGTCGTAATACCGTTCCTATTTTATCAAATGTTTTGATTGATGCAGAGAATGGAAATGTGCAGTTAAAAGCGACAGATCTTGATTTAGAGGTTACGGAATCTTTTACAGTCAATGTTGAACAAGCAGGAGCAATAACTGTACCAGCATATTTGTTATATGACATAGTTCGAAAACTTCCTGATGGAAGTGAAATTGTCTTATCAGTCGATGAAAATCAAGCAAGCACAATGTCTGTCGTTTCGGGTTGTGCGCATTTTCAGCTTCAGTGTCTTCCAAAGATAGATTTTCCTGAGTCTCTTCCAGGTCAGTTTGGTTATCGTTTTTCTCTATCGGCTTCAGGGTTGAAACATTTACTTGATTGTACGCAATTTGCTATTTCTACAGAAGAAACCCGTTATTATCTCAATGGGATTTATTTTCATGTTGTGAATGATGGAATTTTGAAGTTGCGTTTGGTTGCGACTGATGGTCATCGTTTGGCACAAGTTGATATGGAAGCTCCTTCAGGTGTTGATGGTATGCCAGGTGTCATTATTCCTCGTAAAACTGTAGGAGAATTGCAAAAGCTTCTTTCGGAAGAAATTGATGGTGATGTGTGTGTAGAAGTCTCAGAGACAAAAATTCGTTTTTCTGTAGGTTCTGTGGTTTTTACATCGAAATTAATTGATGGAACATTTCCAGATTATCAACGTGTTATCCCTCTTGAAAATGATAAAAAATTAATTGTTAACAGACAAGATTTTTCTTCTGCTGTTGATCGTGTTTCAACGATTTCGAGTGATCGTGGACGTGCGGTGAAATTAACGATTGAGTGTGGACAATTGAGGCTTGTCGTTAATAATCCTGATTCAGGTAGTGCGGAAGATCAATTAGCGGCAACTTATACATCTGATCCGCTTGAGATAGGGTTTAATTCACGTTATCTTTTGGACATTGCTGGGCAACTTTCCAGTGATGAGATGGTTTTTATGTTGGCAGATGCTGTAGCACCAGCTCTGATTCGTGATAATGATGATTCAGATGCGCTTTATGTGCTGATGCCCATTCGCGTTTAGGGACCATTGTTTTGCACTGCATAGCTGGTCATGTGCACAAAGTGGCAGTGAGGCAGCTAAAGCTTGTGCATTATCGTAATTATTCCTCTTTTAATATCCATTTTTCAGGTCAGCATGTGGTTTTTACTGGCAATAATGGTGCTGGTAAAACGAATCTTTTAGAAGCGTTATCTTTTCTTTCTCCTGGTCGCGGTTTGCGGCGTGCTGCTTATTCTGATGTTAGTTTTGCAAATGGTGGTGGTGAAGGATTTATTGTCTTTGCACGTCTTGAATGTACTCTTTATGGCGAAGTAAAGATTGGTACAGCATTCGAAATTGGGACTAATAGTCGAAAAATACATATTAATGGTGTGAATGAGCCAGGTGATTGCTTAACAGATTACTGTCATATCAGTATTCTTACACCTTCTATGGATGGGCTTTTTACAGGACCTTCTCTTGAGCGGCGTCGTTTTTTAGATCGTATGGTTTTAGCTATTGACCCTTTGCATAGTCGTCGCATAGCAGATTATGATAAGGTGATGCGTGCGCGCAATCGTTTATTTGTGGATGGCAATGAAAATTATGCTTGGTTTAATGCGTTAGAAAAGCAGATGGCAGAACTGGCAACGGCTATTGCTGCGGCACGTATTGATGTTATTCGGCTTTTAAATGATCTGTTTGTACAAACGCCATCTCAGAGAGCTTTTCCAAGCGCTTTTTTGCAAATTGATGGTTTTTTAGAAACCGCTTTGAGTAAATTATCGGCTGTTGAGGTTGAAGAGCAATTTTATGATCGATTGCAACATAACCGTGCAATAGATCGAGCAGCTGGAAGGACTCTGGAAGGCCCCCATCGCACAGATTTACAAGTTTTTTATGCTGATAAAAACATGGCTGCGACATCTTGTTCTACGGGTGAGCAAAAGGCGTTGCTAACAAGTTTGGTTTTGTGTCATGCGCGTTTAACAGGTATGATGTCGCAGAGGGCGCCTATACTTCTTCTTGATGAAATGGTAGCACATCTTGATTCTCATCGGCGCGCTGCTTTATTTGATATTCTTGATGATTTAGGGGGGCAAACATTTATGACAGGAACAGACCGCATTTTATTTGATTCCTTAAAAGGACGAGCAGAGTTTTTTGAGATTAAGGATGGGGCTTTATTTCAGTAAAAACGTGCTCAAATTTTTTGAGAAAGAATGGTCGAGAAAAAGAGGCTTATGATGTCTGGAATTATAACGGTTTTAAATGGTCCTAATTTAAATTTTCTTGGGAAACGTGAGCCAGAAATTTATGGAACTAAAACTCTAGAAGATATTGAAAAATTTTGCAAGGAATGGGCAACAAGAGCTGGTTTAATTGTACATTTCCATCAAAGCAATTATGAAGGGCAATTGGTAGAATGGATACAGGAAGCGGTTGGAATGAGTGCAGGATTAATTATCAATCCTGCTGCTTATAGCCATACATCTGTTGCAATTCTTGATGCTTTAAAAATGTTTACAGGGATAAAAGTAGAGGTTCATTTGTCTCATATTTATCATCGTGAAGCTTTTCGCCAGCACTCTTATACGTCTGCTGGTGTGGATGCTGTCATTGCTGGTTGTGGGAGTGATGGGTATTGGTTTGCGCTTGAATATATTGCCAAGAGGTTTAAATTTGGCATAGAGGAATTAAAAGTTGTATAATGTCGAGGAGGGCATTTGAATTTACTTGATAATTCTTTTTAAATCGGTAAGCATATTATTAAGATTTTGTCATGTTTTGATGGCAACTTCTGATATTTATGATGGGGCAGGTGAAATGAAAAACTTTGTTAAACAAATAAAGATGCTCGTAATTTTAGGAGTTGTGTTGCTTTTATCAGGTTGTAAGTTTGACGTTCTTCACCCGGCGGGATATGTTGCACGGCAACAGCTTATTTTGATTGTTATTTGTGTTGCTGTTATGCTTTGTGTTGTGATTCCAGTCATGGTGAGTGTGGTATTTTTGGCCATTAAATATCATGCATCAAATACGTCTGCAGAATATTTACCTGATTGGGGGCATTCCAATAAAATTGAAGCATTGATGTGGGGCATTCCAATTGTTATCGTGTCTGTTTTGGGTGCATTGACTGCCTATTACACCTATAAGCTTGAACCTGAAAATCCGCTTCCCACGGAAATTGTTGGGGAAGGAGAGCCGTTGCAAATAAATGTTGTGGCTACGGATTGGAAATGGGTTTTTATTTATCCTCAATATGGGATTGCAGCAGTCAATGAAGTTTATGCGCCTGAAGGTCGCCAGGTTTTATTGCAGTTGACGTCAGAGAATTCTGTTAATGCTTTTTGGGTACCAAAACTGGGCACAGTTCTTTATGCGATGCCGCAAATGAATTCTAAATTGCATTTGATAGCTGATAAGCAAGGAGTATTCAAAGGAGTTTCGGCGAATTACAGTGGTGATGGTTTCGCAGGAATGCGGTTTAAATGGCATTCTGTATCTTTGCAAGATTTTGATAATTGGGTTGCTAAAGCTCGGGCCCATGGTCAAGTACTTGATCGTGCATCTTATCGTCAGCTTTCTATTGCGCCTCGTATGGGTGATATTGCTGCGAAGGAAAAGGATGCTGAGGTACGTTATTTTGCACCTGTTGAGAAGCAGCTCTACTACCGGATTGTTAATCGATGTGTTGATGCAAATACGGTGTGTAATGAAGATTTAATGAAGCGAGCTGCGGCTCAGACACTTTGGGGTGCACTTTGTTCAGTTTTTGATCCTGATGGTTATTGAGTGCATCAATCGAGAAAGAGACCTTTTAAAATAAGGTCTTTTTAAAATGAAATTTATCTTATACGGGTTGAGAAATGTTTGGAAGACTTACAGATCCTACAGCTGGTGCTTTTCACGCACTGGCACATGAACCGATTGTTTTATACACATGTATTGCGATTTTTGTGGGTGGTTTAATTGCTGTTCTTGCTTTGACAGTACTTGGATGGTGGGGAGTCTTATGGCGAAATTGGATTACAACAGTTGACCATAAACGCATTGGCATTATGTATATAGTACTTGGTATTATTATGCTTGTTCGCGGTTTCGCGGACGCAATTATGATGCGAACGCATCAGGCTTTGGCTCTTGGGAGCGAAACAGCGGGTTATTTACCTCCTGAGCATTTTGATCAGATTTTTTCGGCCCATGGTACCATTATGATTTTTTTCATGGCCACACCGATTTTATTTGGTCTTTTCAATTATATTATACCACTTCAAATTGGTGCTCGTGATGTTGCTTTTCCTTTTGCCAATAATTTGGGATTTTGGATTACAGCTGCAGGAGCAATACTGATTAACATATCACTAGGTGTTGGTAATTTTGGTCGTGGTGGCTGGTTGATGTATCCACCTTTCACAGAGTTGCAAGGAAGTCCCGATACAGGGGTAGACTATTATTTATGGTCACTTCAATTGTCTGGTATTGCAACAACGATGGGAGCAATCAATTTTGTTGCAACTATGATAAAAATGCGAGCACCTGGTATGACGATGATGAAAATGCCCGTCTTTTGTTGGAGTGCTTTCGTTAGCAATGTTCTTATTTTAGTGATTTATCCTGTCTTAACTGTAGCGTTTGCTCTCTTGGCATGTGACCGTTATTTGGGCATGAATTTTTTTACCAATGTTGGTGGTGGAAATCCAATGGTATGGATTAACTATGTTTGGATTTTTGGGCATCCTGAAGTCTATGTTTTGGTTGTTCCTGCTTTTGGGATTGTTTCTGAAGTTGTCTCAACGTTTTCTTCAAAACGCCTTTTTGGTTATACTTCAATGGTATGGGCAATGTTGGTTATTTTGATTCTTTCACTTGTTGTTTGGGGACATCACTTCTTTACAATGGGAGGGGGAGAAGCTGTCAACACCTTCTTTGGTCTTGCTACGATGATCATTGCAGTTCCAACGGGTGTAAAAGTCTTTAATTGGTTACTAACCATGTATAAAGGGCGGATTCGTTTTGAGCCTCCAATGCTTTGGTGCATGGGGATGATCTTTACATTTGTTGGTGGTGGATTAACAGGTGTTTTATTATCTATTGTGCCTGCGGATTGGCAATTTCATAATTCGCTGTTTTTGGTAGCGCATTTCCATCACACGATTATTGGAGGTGTTGTGTTTGCCTATCTAGCTGGACTTGCCTTTTGGTTTCCAAAAGTTTTTGGTTATAAACCAAACCGGATGCTAGGCATTGCATCTTTCTGGTGTTGGTTCATTGGTTTTTATCTTGCCTTTTTTCCAATTTATGCGCTTGGGCTCATGGGTGCGACGCGCCGTCTCCAACATTACATGGAGCCTAGTTGGCAGCCGATGTTTATGATTGCAGCATTGGGAGCTTTTATTATCTTACTTGGTATCCTTTGTTTTGTGCTGCAAGTTGTTTTGGCAATTTGGTACGGTATTAAGCATAAGGGACACTTACCAATAACGTTAAATGATTCCTGGGGTGATGCACGTACGCTTGAATGGTTTACCTCTTCACCACCTCCTTCCTATAATTTTGCAATTATCCCAGAGGTACATTCTGATGATGCCTATTGGAATATGAAGAAGAATGGTTATCAACGTCCAACAAGTGGGTTTTCAAAAATTCATATGCCATCAAATACATCGGCAGGAATTATTGCTGGGTTCTTTTCATTAGTTGTTGGTTTTGCGCTTGTTTGGCATATTTGGTGGCTCGTTGCGATTGGAATGATTGGCTTTGTTGCAACGATTGTGCATCATTCGTTAACAGGTGATCATCATGGTTACTATATTCCAGCTGAAGAAGTGCAAAAGACAGAAGATGCTTTTACAGCTGTCCTTAAAAAACAGGGAGCAACAGTATGAGTACGATGACAATGAAGAATGCTCACATTGATGAGCATCATCACGACAACAGTTCGGTCATGACGTTTGGTTTCTGGGTTTATATCCTTTCGGATTTGATCCTATTTTCGACACTTTTTTCAAGTTTTGCTGTTTTTTCTGCTTCTTATGGTGGAGGAAAAGCAGGCAATGAATTTATTGATTTAAAGTTTGTTTTAGTTGAAACTGCTATTTTATTGCTTTCATCAATTACTTATGGGTTTGTGATGGTACAAACCCATAAAGGTAATCTTAGTGGTGTGCGTGTATGGATGGCTATAACCTTTGTACTCGGATGCTGCTTTATTGGCATGGAAATTTACGAATTCCATGAACTTTTGGGCGAAGTATTTTATTACGATCCTGGTGCTTATGCTGGTATTGACCCTGCAACGGGTTTGAAGCTTTTTGGAAAAGAAGTTTTATCTGCTTATTGGTCAGCGTTTTTTGCTTTGGTTGGCACTCATGGTCTTCATGTGAGTGTTGGTCTTCTCTGGATGGTTGTGATGTTTTTTCATCTGCGTCGGAGTGGTTTGGATCAGGATAATAAAACGCGTTTAGCATGCCTTTCAATTTTTTGGCATTTGCTTGATATTGTATGGGTTGGTGTTTTCACCATGGTTTATCTGTTAGGAGCGCTGTAATGAACATGCAAAATGAAACACATGGTCCCAGTACTGGTTCCTATTTAATCGGCTTTATTCTGGCTGTATTTTTTACTTTGGGTTCTTTTATTCCTGTGATGTATGGAATGATGGAGAGTTGGGCAATTAGTACAAAGGTTGCATATCTTATTGGAATGGCGATTATTCAAATCATAGTGCAGATTGTTTTCTTTTTGCACTTGAATTCTGGCCCAGATGCGAAATGGAATTTAAGTGCTTTGTGGTTTGCAGCCATTTGCGTTTTGATTATTATTGGAGGTACGTGGTGGGCTATTTCTCATTTGAATTATAATATGATGGGTGGTTCAGGACGTATTATTGAGCCGGAAAGAACAACAGAAGATAGTTCTATATCAACGGACAAATTATCAGAGAAACAGAAGCCAGCAGGAGATTTGTTAAGTACTCAGGTTTCTACAGAGCAAGGGCCGAATACACCAGCTTCTGTAGAGCAGGCACCAGGTGTGGAAATGCCTATGGGGCAAGTACCAAGTACACCAGCTTCTGTAGAGCAGGCACCAGGTGTGGAAATGCCTATGGGGCAAGTACCAAGTACACAGGCGCCTGTAGAGCAGGCACCAGGTGTGGAAATGCCTATGGGGCAAGTACCAAGTACACAGGCGCCTGTAGAGCAGGCGCCAGGTGTGGAAACGCCTATGGAACCAGCACCAAGCACGCAAGCGCCTGTGCAATAAAATTATCAAGAGCAAAAATATTCATAGAGCCAATGCCAAGTGCATTGGCTTTTTTGTAAGTTTTAGTCACAAACAAAATTATGGGGGCAAGATTATGGGGCGCAAGGTGAGTGATAAACAGAGGAGCAGAGAGTAAATTTAAGAGGCATCATTTTGAATATACGTTTATTTTAAACGAAAAAGTCTATAGGTGCTTAAGTGAAACCTCAATTTTGACCTGAGGTAAGCAGTCATTTGGAGAAGCTATAATATTATTTTCATACGATTGAATACAGAGGGTATGAGAATTTTGAAAAGGTTTCACAGTATGTTAGAATAAAACCATAACGGATTACAAAGAGAAATTTGGAGAATAATCAGAAAGTTTGATGAAAGTCGTTTCGATAACAATTATTGGGGCTGGTTCTTTTGGCACGGCATTGGCGATTGCTTTGGCTCGTAATGGCCATCGTGTTTTACTTTGGGGGCATAATCCTCAGCATATCAAAGAATTACAGAAATGTCGCTGCAATCAAGCATTTTTACCAGATATTCGATTTCCTGAAAATCTATCTCCCGAAGTTTCGCTTGAAACTGCAATAACAGCGAGCCCAAATATATTAATTGCGGTTCCAAGTCATGGATTTCACCAAGTATTATACAATATCCAACCTTATTTGGATCAACATTCACGTATTATTTGGGTAACGAAGGGCTTGGAGCATGGTACAGGACGCCTTTTACAAGAAGTTGCTTGTGAAATTTTAGGAGATAAAATTCCTTTAGCGATTTTTTCTGGACCAACCTTTGCCAAGGAGATTGCTGTTGGTTTACCTACAGCAATTACAGTAGCAGCTTCTGATGTTGAATTTAGTAAAGAGTTACAGCAACTTTTCCATTGTGATAAAAGTGTTAGAGTTTATAAAAATTCTGATATGATTGGCGTTCAATTGGGTGGAGCAGTCAAAAATGTTATTGCTATTGGTGCAGGAATATCAGATGGCATGGGATTTGGGGCAAACGCTCGAGTAGCGCTCATCACACGAGGATTAGCTGAAATCAGTCGTTTGGGTGTTGCTATGGGTGCTGAACTTTCCACATTTATGGGCATGACAGGCTTAGGTGATCTGGTTTTAACATGTACGGATAATCAATCGCGCAATCGCAGTTTTGGTATGTTGCTGGGTCAAGGAATGAATATAAAAGAAGCGCAAAAACAGGTTGGTCAAGTTGTTGAAGGTTATTTAAATACTAAAGAAGTGCATGCATTAGCACAGCGCATAGGGTTAGAAATGCCAATTACAGAGCAGATCTATCAAGTCCTATTTTGCGATAAAAGTGTAGTCGAAGCAGCCAATACATTATTGAGCCGAGCACTCAAAGATGAAATACATGATACAGTATGTTTCTAAACTATTCGCACAGATAAAAGATATGGTAATAATATAACAGAAACTTTGAAGTTTATTACGCTGACCATAAGACAAAAACAATAAGATTCTAGCAAATAGCAAATGAGAGGGCTATAGGAGCTACTCTTTTACACGATATAACTTAAGCATGGCAATATGGGTTAACCATGAAAAACTAAACCCCTTCTTACACCATATCTTTAAAAAAATAAGCTATTTTCTTCAATTATAGATTCTACAGATGAGAAGAAAGCATTCAACACATTTTAAAAAGGCTATGTAAATAGTCATTTTCGCACTTTAATAAAGCATTATGAAGATTCATTCTCCCTGTGTCTCCTCACTTTGTTTTAATTCTTCAAGTGTTGGCATAGACATAATGTTATAGCCTGAATCAACATAATGAATTTCACCAGTAACGCCTGATGATAAGTCAGAGAGTAAATAAAGAGCAGATTTTCCTATTTCATGAATATTTACGGTGCGGCGCAATGGCGCATTACGACGTTGATAGGAAAAAATCGCACGTGCAGCTGCAATACCATTGCCCGCTAAAGTTCTCACAGGTCCAGCTGAAATTGCATTAACACGAATATTTTGAGGACCAAAATCCGCAGCTAAATAACGTACCATAGCTTCTAAAGCGGCTTTAGCTACACCCATAATGTTGTAATTAGGGACAACTTGTTGTGAAGCTCCATAGGTAAGTGTCAAAAGAGCACCTCCATTGGGCATAAGTTTACCAGCGCGCTGAGCGATTTCAGTAAAAGAATAAGCAGAAATAACCATTGTGCGCTGAAAGTTTTCACGTGTTGTTACATCAACATAACGTCCTTTTAATTGATTCTTATCTGAAAAGCCGATAGCATGAACAACGAAATCAATCGTTTTCCATTCTTTTTCAAGATGTTCAAAGACACGATCGACATCTTCAATTTTTTCAACATCGCATTCAAGCAATAATTTGCAACCGAGCTGTTCTGCTAAAGGTTGAACACGTTTTCCGAAGGCTTCTCCTTGATAGGTAAATGCCAATTCAGCTCCTGCTTTTGCTAGTTGGCACGCAATGCCCCATGCAATCGAATGGTCATTTGCAACCCCCATAATAAGGCCACGTTTGCCCTCCATCAAACCTTTCATATTATTCTCCGTAAGACCGTGCTTTTTTCAACCAGCTAAGAATCCCTATTTATGCATAGCGTTGGAAAATGAGCGTTGCATTGGTACCGCCAAAACCGAATGTATTTGACAATACAGTATTAAGTTGTTGATGATCACGACGTTCACGAACAATGGGCATATCAGCAAAAGTTGGATCAAGCTCTTCAATATGGGCGCTCTCGCAAATAAAATTATGATTCATCATTAACAATGTATAGATTGCCTCGTGAACACCTGCGGCCCCTAAAGAATGACCGGTCAGAGATTTTGTGGCGGAAATTGGTGGGCATTGATCACCTGCTCCAAAGATACGGCGAATTGCTTCTATTTCGGGAGGATCACCAACAGGTGTTGCTGTTGCATGAGGGTTGATATAATCAATTTTATTCTTTACGGTTGCAAGCGCCATGCGCATGCATCGTTCTGCTCCTTCACCGGATGGAGCAACCATATCATGCCCATCCGATGTAGCGCCATATCCAACAATTTCTCCGTAGATTTTTGCGCCACGCGCTTTGGCAAGTTCGAGCTCTTCAAGAACCAAAACACCTGCTCCACCAGCAATAACAAATCCATCACGATTGACATCGTAGGCACGTGAAGCTTTTTCTGGTGTGTCATTATACCTACTGGACATCGCACCCATAGCATCGAAGAGTACAGATAATGTCCAGTCCAAATCTTCACAACCACCAGCAAAGATGCGGTCCTGTTTGCCATATTGTATTAATTCATAAGCATTTCCAATACAATGATTAGAGGTTGCACATGCTGAAGAAATTGAATAGTTCACGCCTTTAATTTTAAAAAAAGTTGCAAGTGTTGCGGAGGCTGTAGAACTCATTGCTTTGGGTACGACAAAAGGACCAACGCGCTTTGGACCTTTTTGCCGTGTAATATCAGCAGCTTCAACGATTGACTGAGTTGAAGCGCCTCCAGAGCCCATAATGATACCCGTGCGTTCATTTGATACGTCATGGAGCTCTAAACCCGCATCAACAATTGCTTGATCCATAGCGATGTGATTCCAAGCAGTTCCACGTCCATGAAAACGCAAAGCACGTCGATCAACCAGTTCTTCTATATTAACATCAGGTTTACCGTAAACTCTGCTACGAAAACCTAATTCAGCATACTGAGGTGCATAAGAAATTCCGGATTTGGCTTCATACAAACTGGTTAAAACTGCCCCTATATTATTTCCAATTGCAGAGACAATTCCCATTCCAGTTACAACAACGCGACGCATCCATACCTCCTTGTTTCATACAGAATAACAAAATGTTCTGTTAGCAGAAATAATTTTAATCTTCTTTAAATAAGGCAACACGTAAATCACTTGCTTTATAGATAGCTTCTCCATCTGCTTTTACCCATCCATCTGCTATTCCTAACACCAAATTTCCACGCCGGATACGTTTAAAATCTATTCCATATTCAAGAAGTTTGGTTTGCGGAGTTACCATACCTGATAATTTTACTTCACCTGTTGATATAGCTCTCCCTTTTCCTGGTTCACCTAACCAGCCTAGAAAAAAACCTGTTAATTGCCACATACCATCCAACCCGAGACAGCCTGGCATAACTGGATCACCTATAAAGTGACAATCAAAGAACCATAGGTCTGGGGTAATGTCAAATTCAGCGCGAACCATTCCTTTATCGTATTCACCCCCAGTTTCACTAATTTGGGTGATTCGATGAATCATCAACATTGGTGGGGCAGGTAATTGTGCATTACCTTTACCAAACATTTCGCCGCGAGCACAGCTTAGAAGCTCTTCATAAGTATAGCGAGACTTTTGTTCAGCCATTGTTACTCCATTTGTTTGCATATATTTTGACTTCTGTGCTTTTCCCCAATCTACTTTTAGAGCAAATTTTAAAGAGAGGGAAATGATTTTATATCATTTTTAATGACAAAAGCCCTTTTTTATGTATCCTGTGTGTGATTATAAAAAATTGTAATGAAAAATTATATCACACTGTTTCCATTTTTTATATTTTACTTATTTGAACAGAATTATATTGTGGTTTTAAACATGTCAGTGAACGCAGACAATTTCATTTTCAATCAAGAGCAGCAGCCTGCGAAAGATTGTGAGAAGGTTATACGTTATTATTCGATTTCTACGTTAGAAAAGTATTTGCGTAAAAATGGTTTGCGACCAACACGTCAGCGGTTAGAACTTGCTCATATGATTTTTTCTCAAGGTAACCGTCATATTGCTGCTGAAGAGCTTTATGAAGAAGCGGTAAAGGCAGGTGTGCCTGTATCTTTGGCAACGGTTTATAATACGCTCCATCAATTTACGGAAGCGGGGTTATTACGGATTATTGCTGTAGAAGGTTCGAAAACTTGGTTTGATACCAATACATCTGATCACTACCACTTTTATATAGAAGGTGAAAATCGTATTCTTGATATTCCTTGCGATTTAGGAGAAGCGCCTATTATTGGGAATTTGCCTAAACCACCAGAAGGTATGGAAATCTCACATGTTGACTTGATAGTTCGATTAAAACCGAAAAGCTAATTTGATTACAGAACATGAGAGAGTTCAATAAGAGATAAAAATTAAGCTTTATTGGTTAAAAAGTTCATCAATTATTTACTTTTTCATCAGGATAGATCCCCCATAACAGGGATTGAGGAAGCCAGCCTCGGATATTATTGATGCTTAGTTCGCACCACTGTCCATTACATTGGCGAATATTACCAATGACATTGGGCTCTACTTCTGCTACAAGTTCTGCGTTGTCTGCGGGACTTTTGCGTAGCATCAGCCTTTTTGTTTTATCTTTTTGCCATGGAATGGTTATAGCGGTCCTTTTTCCAGAGAGAAGCGATTGATAGATCCACCCCTCATCACCTTCAGTATCACGAATTTTGCGCCATTGGTCGTATTCTTGAATAATTTCAATAGGAAGCCCCTGTTTTTTGTAGGTAAAGAGAATAGTATAATTGCTTCCTGGTCCGATGCGCACATTCACACGGGTCGGTTTAATGGAAGCAAACCGTGGCAGTGGTAAACCACTTGGTCCTAAATTTTGCTCTGAGTTTTGATTGACTGTTTGTGCGTGCACAAAACGAGGGGAATTGAATACAAAAACACCTGCTGTGAGGATACATGATGTGAGTACTGAGAATCGAAACCAACGAGAATATTGCACACTTAAACCTTTAATTTTTTTGTTTCTCTATATTGGCAATCTAAGATCTGAAAGAGAGAATTGAGAACTGATAAAAGCTATGGCATACTGCTAGTTAAAGAGATCTAAACAATAAGGAAATGGTTACAAGAATCATGGAATAAGTTAAAATAAAAATTTAAACTGCTTAATGTTTTCTTTATGTATGAGAGGGTACCTTTAAATCAACAGTGAATTTTTCATCCAGTTATATGATTGAGATAAATATTGAGTGGATTGAAGTGTATACGAGTTATATCAGCTTTTATAAACAGATTGGCGGTAAGGTATTGTGCCTAACTGTTTGATTTATTTCATCAAATGATGCAAAAGCTGTATTTGTCTTATGGTTAAAAAACTGTTCAATGAGAGCTCAATAGAGAAATAAGCATGTAACTTGAAAAGCAGTTTTAGAAGAGAGAGAAATATACTCTCAATGAGATGTTCAAATACAAAAGCATTCGCACTATTGAGGATAAACCAAAATGGGAGAGGTTATAATTTCACAAACATGAGACAATTTTGGATGCTAACATTTCGTACAAGCTCTTTATTTTGGTTATAAAATAACACTATTTGTTTAATGAGTAATGCTGGAGTGCGGTAAAGCAAATACAGGAGCCTATAAGAGCTTATCATGAATTCCAAATTGTCATGAAAAACCAAAGATCATAGAGTTTTATTGTCTCATTTAATAAATGTTAAGGAGAAAGACTGCATGTCGGATATTTATACCCTCTACACGCTCAATTGCATATTGTCATAGCTAATTATATTTCGTGATTTGAGCTGATTAAGAGAATTTGAAAGATGCTAAAGAGTGAGTAGAAAATAATAAAATCCTCAAAAGAATGTACATATGAAGAAAAAATAATATTAAGAGGTATAAAAATCTCTACACTATGTTATACTCTGCGTAATAACAAACGGCTCCCATATTCCACGCAAAAATCCTAACACGGCATAATGAAGAGCTAAATAAACCCACTCATTATAATGAAGACTAACCGCTACGACCTAAACAACGTATCAACACACAACAGCAGATGAACAAAACCACAAACGATAAAGAATACCTCTCATCGTACTAAATTATTTGAACACTTTACCCACTGTTATTGCTACGAAATTCTATAGAGCAAAAAACACTACTTTATCGCACAAGCTCGACCGTTATTAAACAGCACCTTCTCTTTGCGCACGTTTACGAGCAAGCTTACGTGTACGGCGAACAGCTTCAGCTTTCTCACGAGCACGTTTTTCCGATGGCTTTTCATAATAACCACGCATTTTCATTTCACGAAAGATACCTTCACGCTGCATCTTTTTCTTCAATGCGCGTAGCGCTTGATCAACATTATTATCACGAACGAGTACTTGCACTATCTATCCTACTTTGTTTCACTGTCATACAATAATAGAAAAAACCAGTCTCTCTTAAATAGATATCTAAAAGGACATACATCATACGTACATTATACGCACAATACAGGCACACATACCACATAAAGAAAGTGTTTGTCTATATCGCTTTTTAAAATTTTATTTTTTTGCTGTCGGATACTTTTCATAATGAATGATTGAATTTACAGATATAAGCTTATGAGAGTCCTTGTATCTGGTCATTTTCATCAAGATAAATTTTCTCAGCAACAGGGTAATGCGGTAAGCCAGGCATAGTCATGATATCACCGCAAATGACAACAATAAAGCCTGCACCTGCTAAAAGACGAACTTCACGTATAGGAATTTCAAAATCAACAGGAGCTCCGTATTGAGTAGGATCAGCAGAAAACGAATAGGGCGTCTTAGCCATACAAATAGGGTATGTGCCATAACCCTCTTTTTCCCAACATTCAAGCTGCTTGAGAAGAGAGGCAGAGATGATAGCTCCACGACCACCATAGATATTTTTTATAATGGAATTAATTTTCTGAACGAGAGGAAGATCATCTTGATATAAAACTTTGAAATGAGAATCTTTTTCTTCAATTAAGGCAACGAGCTCCTGTGCAAGTGCTACTGCGCCTTTGCCCCCTTGTTGCCAATGTTTACAAATAATAGCCTTATGTCCGGTTGTTGCAACTATTTTTTGTAACGTACTTATTTCAGCATCGCTATCGGTATCAAAATGATTAAGTGCGACGACACATGGAATACCGTAGTATTCCATATTTTTGATATGTCGTAAAAGATTGGCTGCACCCTTTTCTAAAGCGGCAATATTCTCTTTTGTCAGATCATTTTTATTCACACCACCATTGATTTTTAATGCACGAATTGTTGCTACAATTACTGTAGCATTCGGGATAATACCTGCTTGTCGACATTTTATATTGAAAAATTTTTCTGCTCCAAGATCGGCTCCAAATCCTGCTTCTGTGACAACATAATCGGCAAGTTTTAAAGCGGTTTTGGTTGCTATAACTGAATTACAGCCATGAGCAATATTGGCAAAAGGTCCTCCATGCACAAGAACAGGATTATTTTCGATTGTTTGTACAAGATTAGGTTGCATAGCATCTTTAAGAAGAACTGTCATTGCTCCCTCTGCATTGAGATCAGCAACTGTCACAGGTGTTTTATCATAACGATAAGCAACGATAATTTTTTTCAGTCTTTGCATAAGATTTTCTAGATTGTTGGCAAGGCAAAAAAGTGCCATAATTTCTGATGCAACAGTGATATCAAAGCCAGTTTGGCGAGGAAAACCATTGGTTACTCCACCCAAGGAAGTGACGATGTCACGCAATGCACGGTCATTCATATCAAGGACTCGTCTCCAAACAATGCGGCGAGGATCGATATTCAAAGTATTTCCCCAGTAGATATGGTTATCTATCATTGCAGCAAGAAGATTATGAGCAGCTGTAATGGCATGAAAATCACCGGTAAAATGTAAATTAAGATCATCCATCGGTATGACTTGGGCATAACCACCTCCAGCAGCACCACCTTTGATACCAAAACAGGGACCTAAAGATGGTTCTCTCAAGGCGGCTATGGTTTTTTTTCCGATGAGATTGAGAGCATCATTAAGACCAACCGTTGTTGTTGTTTTTCCTTCTCCAGCAGGTGTTGGATTTATAGCTGTAACAAGGATAAGTTTCCCATCCGGATTTTTATTGAGTGATTTTATGTATGCAGAAGAAATTTTAGCTTTATCATGTCCATAAGGAATGAGATTTTCAGGGGCAATACCGATTTTTTTTGCAATTTCAGTAATGTGTTGCTTTTGAGCAGTGCGAGCAATTTCAATATCTGTTTTAGGCATGGAAGAACCCTTTAAACTTGGCTTTTGTTGACATTGAGAGCGTGTACTATAATCAGACAAGATAACCTATAGAATAAGAGGGTACAAGACATCATAAAAATTGATGACATACTGTGGAAGAGGGAATACTAAGGAATACTAGAGTGAAAGAAATGTTATAATTTAAAATAAAGAATCCCTCCATTTTTAATTCTGATAAGCTTTGAGAAAGGGTACGTGATTGAGAAAAAATGCATTTATATCAGAAACTGTTCATGAGAATGAACCGTTGCGTTTTTGGAGCTCATTACAACGCATTCTTCTCAATTTTCCTCATATTATGAAGAAAGAATGTTATAGCTTGAAAAGTTTTGTAATTTTTTTAACGGTGAAGATTTTTTAAAAGAAGATAAAATATTTTATTTTGCATTTTAAGAAATGCAAAAAATTTGCAAAGATTTCCATTATTAAGGAATAAAAACGCATTAAATATCTGCTGTATCTAAAAATATCTCGAAAAGAAGCTTTGATTCGCAATTATTAAGGAGCAAGTATGATGCAATCTGACAACGCCATAAATACAATGGGAAATAGTTCAATAAAAGAAGTATTATTAAACCCCACTACTGAGGAAAATAGAGACTTATAAAAATGGCGCACCCGAAGAGATTCGAACTCCTGACCCCCAGATTCGTAGTCTGGTGCTCTATCCAGCTGAGCTACGGGTGCATAGATTTCCAATTTTCTATCTTACCTAAGACAAAGGGTTCCTAATCGTTTCATGAAGGAATTGCAAGCAAAACTTGGTGGAAATAAAAATTTTACCTCTCCGTTTATGATATATTTTTAAAAAGACTGCTCTATTTTTCAGGTTTTAGTTGGATTTTGAGACGGTTGTTTTTGTATTTTGTAAACAGTATCATTTAAGATGAACGATAGTTAACTTGACCTTTTCGTTTACGAAAGATAGTCAAACGAAACATGAGATACGTTTTTTGCGGTGGGGGCTAAGATGCGCTACCTGCAGTTCGGTTGTTGTATGAAACTCGGATGTTACTGTTAAGGACTGTTTCAGATAAATTTACATATTCATGACACAGCAAGGGTAGATGTATGAAGCTGTTT
Source organism: Bartonella sp. MM73XJBT (assembly GCF_028618465.1). Classification (NCBI taxonomy): domain Bacteria; kingdom Pseudomonadati; phylum Pseudomonadota; class Alphaproteobacteria; order Hyphomicrobiales; family Bartonellaceae; genus Bartonella; species Bartonella sp. MM73XJBT. The sequence continues at coordinate 102,891 of NZ_JAQISY010000005.1, forward strand.
AAAAAAGCCTTTCCACTGGTATTTCTCGTTATCGTTTTGATGGTTACTTATTGGGCAGGCAAACAAAGTTCACAGCAACGCATTTCTGTAGTGGATAAAACGATAAATATATCGCATAAAACTTCAAAAATGCCTAGCGGTAGTCTGCCAACGCATGTTGTTGTTGATCTTGTAAAAATTAAAGATTTTTATGAACAGTTGAATGCGCTTGGCAGTGGACAAGCATTAGCTTTTGTAGAATTAACGCCTTGGTCATCAGGCATTGTTGATAAGATTTTTGTGTCAGCTGGTACGAAAGTACAAGTGGGTGATGTAATTGCAAAGCTTGATTCTAAAAAGGAAGAAATAGCAGTTGCAAAAGCAAAAGTACAACGTGATAATAGTGCGTTAACACTTTCACGTATTCTTAAATTACGTGCCAGCAAAACAGCAACAGAGGTTCAGGAGATTACTGCCCACTTAGAACTGGATAACGCAAATTTGGCTTTGCGTAATGCTGAGTTAGATCTTGATAGGCGAATAATTCGAGCACCAATTAGTGGAATTATTGGCATTTTACCCATTGGTGAAGGCAATGCTGTGACTCCCAATACCGTAATAGGTCGTATTGAGAATAGAGAACGTATTTTAGTCGATATATGGGTTCCTGAACGTTACATATCGCATATCCATAAAGGAGATGAAGTAACAGCGACATTAACAGCACAGCCTGATAAAATTTTTGTTGGTTATATTCATGCGATTGATAATATCGTTGATCCAGAAAGCCGTACACTTCATGTTCAGGTTAAAATCAAGAATGAAAAAGATACCTTCATGTCTGGTATGTCTTTTTCTATTGCTTTGCAATTTCATGGAGGTTCTTTCCCTGTTGTGAATCCTCTTGCAATTCAATGGAACAGCAAAGGATCATTTGTTTGGCGTGTGAGGGAGGGTAAGGTAGAATCCGTTCCAGTATCAATTATTCAGCATAAAGCAGATCAGGTATTTGTGAAAGCCTCCTTAAAAAATGGTGATCAAGTTGTCATACAGGGAGTGCAGATGCTTCATTCAGGAAGCCAAGTGATTATTGATGATCCAAAAACCGATCAACAGCAATTATCAACACTTCGTGAGCAGGATGTACAATGAGTCAAGAATTGAGCACCAAACATCCTTTAGCACAGGTCGAGCAAGGTGGGATGATTGCATTATTTATTCGCAGACCAGTTTTCACCTTTGTTTTGAATGCGATGATTATGATTGCAGGATTTGCTGCATGGTTGAATGTTGATGTACGCGAACTCCCCGATGTTGATACTCCAGTAACAACAATTATGACCACTTTTTCTGGTGCATCGGCGGAAACAATTGATCGAGAAATTACAAAAGTTATAGAAGATGCTGTTGCTCGTGTTTCAGGTGTTAAAACGATTTCTTCAAGTTCTTCTTTTGGCCGTTCTCGTGTAGAGGTTCATTTTAATGTTGGGGTTGATTTAAATATTGCAGCATCTGATATTCGTGATGCTCTCTCTCGTATTGCTTATTCTTTGCCTCCAAATGCTGATTCACCTATGATTATTAAAGCAGATTCGAATGCTGCTGCGATGATGTATTTGGTTGTGACTTCATCAACCATGAATATTGATGATTTAACAACGGTTGTAAATGACCAAATTGTCGATGCACTGTCCGCTGTTGATGGTGTTGGTGATGTACAGGTTGATAGTGCTGGTACAAAGATTTTTCAAATTGATGTTGATCAAGCAAAGCTTGCTAGCTATGGGTTAACTGTAGCAGATATTTCACGTGTACTTTCTGATATGGCAACGGATGTACCGGTAGGGTCATTACGTAATTCTAAGCAGACTTTAATTGTACGTGCTACCGCGCGTTTAACGACATCAGAAGCTTTTGAACAAGTTGTTTTAAAACCACATGTGCATCTTGGTGATGTTGCGCATGTTACTTTATCACCTGATGTGGAAACGGTTATTCTTCGTATCAATGGAAAGACAGGCATTGGGTTGGGGATTGTGCGTAAAGCACAATCCAATACCCTTAATATTTCTCAAGGTGTTCGAGAAGCTCTTGATCATCTTAAAACTGTTGTTCCTTCTTCTGTGCATATGAGTGTTATTAGTGATGATGCACTTTTTATTAAAAGTGCACTTCATGAGGTTGAGGTTGCACTGATTATTGCTATTCTCAGCGTTATCTTAGTTATTTTTCTCTTTCTGAGAGATATTCGTGTAACACTTATTCCCGCTTTATCTATTCCTGTTGCTTTGATTGGTACAATTGCTGCCATTTATCTTGTAGGATTTTCGTTAAATATTCTCACATTTTTGGGACTTGTTTTGGCAACAGGGCTCGTGGTGGATGATGCGATTGTTGTGCTTGAGAATATTGTTCGGTGGCGTAATATGGGATTAGGTTCTCGGGCAGCAGCAGTGTTAGGAACAAGGGAAGTATTTTTTGCTGTTTTAGCAACAACATTAACTCTCGTTGCTGTTTTTGTGCCTATTTCATTTCTTCCTGGGCAAGTAGGGGGACTTTTTAGAGAATTTGGTTTTGTATTAGCAATTTCGATTCTACTTTCTTCTATTGTAGCTTTGACGCTTTGTCCCATGTTAGCTTCACGCTTTCTTAAGGGACATGTTGAGGGTAATGGAGAAGGGGAACATTACTTTGCTTTTCTGGATAAATTAGGCTCTTTTTTTAGCAAATGGTATGCTTATAGTTTGCATAAATGTTTAGAAAGGCCTTGGACAGTTGTTTTTGCTTCGCTTATTTTTGCGTGTCTTTGTGTTGGAGGCTATACGAAATTACAACAGGAATTAACACCAGCAGAAGATAGGGCTCTTATCTTTTTAGTCATTAATGGACCACAGGGTATTTCAACACAATATCTCAATGAGCAAGTAGAGCAGATTGAAGCAAGTTTACAACCTTTACGTGATGCTGGAGAGATTGTTAATAGCTACTCTATTGCGGGGGTTGGGGGTTCGCCCAATACTGCTTTTTTGGTTTTGTTGCTTTCATCTTGGGATAAACGCTTGCGTAGTCAACAAGAGATTGTAAAAGATGTTAATGCAAAGGTAAGACAGTTTCCAGCAGTTTTTGTGTTTGCAGCGCAGGGAAATTCTTTAGGTGTGAGAGGAACAGGGCAAGGGTTGCAATTTGCAATTCTTGGCAATGATTACACAAAATTGCAGCCAATTGCTGATCAGCTTGTGAGTGCCCTACAAGCTGATCCACATTTTATTCGTCCACGTCTTACTGTTGATGCAACGCAACCACAATTTTTTATTGAAATGAATCGAGAAAAAGCTGCGGATTTAGGGATTGATATCACTAATTTGGGCAATACATTACAAGCAATGTTGGATGGTAAAAAGATAGGTTCCATCTATGTAGATGATCATTCTTATGATGTTAAACTGACTTCGCGGAAGAATCCTATGAGAAGTCCTCATGATTTGGAAAATATCTTTTTAAAAACAAAAGGAAAACAATATGTTCCTTTATCTGTCGTTGCAAATTTACATGAAAAAGCTATTGCGCCCCAATTAAAACGGGAAAAACGTATGAATGCTGTTATTTTAAGTGCCAATCTTGCTCCAGGGGTTGTTTTAGGGGACGCTTATCAGACTGTACAAAAAATTGCTGCTCCTCTGTTATCAAAAGGGAACTATGTGGTTCCTTTAGGGGAGGCGGCAACGCTTGATGAAACATCTTCCAATTTTATGATTGTATTTGGAATTGCCTTTGTGATTATTCTCTTGGTTTTAGCTGCACAGTTTGAAAGTTTTATTTCAGGATTTATTATCATGGCGACCGTACCATTAGGGATTGGTTGCGCTGTGATTGCTATGTTGTTGAGCGGTGTCAGCCTTAATATTTACAGTCAAATTGGCTTGATTTTGTTGATTGGAGTTATGGCCAAAAATGGTATCCTCATTGTTGAGTTTGCAGATCAATTACGAAATCAAGGCAAAACTGTTCGTGAGGCTATAGAAGAAGCGGCAAATATTCGTCTTCGTCCAGTTTGTATGACGATGATTTGTGCCATTTTAGGAGGAATTCCTTTAGTATTAGCCAAAGGTGCTGGTGCCGAAGCACGTGTAGCTTTAGGTTGGGTTATTGTTGGTGGTCTGGGTTTAGCAACTATTTTTACGTTGTACGTCACACCGGTTGTTTATCTTTTTCTTGGAAGTTTTGTAAGGCCAAAAGCAGAAGAAGCGGTACGTTTAGCAACAGAACTCAGCCAAGTTGAATGATACATTTGATAAAAAAATTGAGAAGTTTTTTATTTGTTTTAAAAATGTCGTTTTCGGGTCTTATTTTTCTTCTTTATACCCCTTCATTTTGTATGTGAGCAGTAAAAGGATGAGTAATAAAGGAGGTATTCACTATTTTATGATGCGTTTTGTGTGTAGATTTCATTGTCATAACTGTACGGGATAAATCTATGAAAGATCGTTTGTCGCTACGGAACGAGAAAGCTTTTGAGGGTATTTTGAAGGCTTTAAGAGAACACGCTACAAAGGATGGTGTGAGTGACATCCGTAGGCATTTTTTGGAAGATAAACAGCGTTTTTCCCATTTTTTTTTAAGACTTGACGATCTCCTTTTTGATTTTTCAAAATGTGGCGTAACGTTTAAAACATTGCAACTCCTAGATGATTTGGCTGTTGCAGCAGATGTGTTAGGCAGGCGTGAAGCAATGTTTTCGGGGCAGGCTATTAATACAACGGAAAAGCGCTCAGTTCTTCATATTGCACTCCGTTTACCTGCTGATGAAGTTTTCATGTTGGATGGCCATGATTTGATTCAGGATATTCAAGCTGTTCTCCATGATATGGAGAGATTTTCTGAAAGAGTGCGTGATGGCAGCTATAAGGGGCATGGTGGTGAGAAGATAACCGATATTGTAAATATTGGTATTGGTGGTTCTGATCTTGGACCGGCGATGGTTACACGTGCATTAAAACCTTATCATGATGGTCCCCATTGCCATTTTGTTTCTAATGCGGATAGTGCAGATATTTTTGATGTTCTCTCTGTTTTGAATCCAGCAACAACACTATTTGTCATTGCTTCTAAAACTTTTACAACGGCTGAAACAATGGCAAATGCTCAAGTTGCACGTCAATGGATTCGTTCACATTTAGGGGAAACGGCTGTTTGTAAACATTTTGTTGCTGTTTCGAGTGTCCTTGATAAAGTAGAGGAATTTGGCATAGATTCTTCGAGAGTTTTTCGATTTTGGGATTGGGTTGGAGGCCGTTATTCAATTTGGTCAGCTATTGGTCTTGTTGTGATGTTAGCAATAGGGGGGCATAATTTTCGTCAGTTTCTCCAAGGCGCTCTCCAAATGGATCAGCATTTTAAAACAATGGCTTTCCATAAAAATATTCCTATTCGCTTCGCACTTTTAGGATTTTGGCATCGTGTTATTTGTGGTTATTCATCGCGTGCTGTTATTCCCTATGCACAACGTTTAGAGCATTTTCCAGCTTATTTACAGCAACTTGATATGGAGTCCAACGGTAAGCAAGTTTCTTTGGAAGGCAAACCATTAAATTTTTCAAGTGGTCCAGTTGTTTGGGGAGATTCAGGAACCAATGGACAACATGCTTTTTTTCAGCTTCTGCATCAAGGAACAGATGTTATTCCTGTAGAATTTATTTTGTTTATCAAAGGGCATGAGCAAAATTTATGTCCTATGCATGATATGTTGATAGCAAACTGCTTAGCGCAATCCAAGGCCTTAATGAAAGGACGCAGTGTCGAAGATACGCGGCGTATTCTTTTAAAAAATGGCATTGATGCGTGTGAAGCGGATAAATTAGCACTTCATAGAAGCTTTGCAGGAAACCGCCCCAGTATTATGTTGATTCAGGATTTATTGACACCTTTTGCGCTCGGTCGTCTCATCGCACTTTATGAGCATCGTATTTTTGTCGAAGGTATTTTAATGGACATTAATTCATTTGATCAATGGGGGGTTGAGCTTGGTAAAGAATTAGCAGATGAATTGTTACCAATACTTCGCGGAGAAAATAAAGCAGATAAACGCGATAGCTCAACATTAGGATTGTTAGCACATATTCAGGCAAGACGTGCAAAATAACGCAGAATCCATTGTGTACCACCATCTTTACGCTTATGAGAGAGTAAGCCCGCATCATTCTATTTATCAGCTCAAAATATTGCGATAATCCTTGTATTTAATAGTCTATAAAGAGCTTTTAATTTCTTAATTCACACCCTCATCCTCAGCTTATGACGTAAAAGGAGAGCACTTTACAATATTCGAGACTGTCATTTAACATGCAAAAAGGTAAATTACCATTATAAATCAATACAGTGTCGCAACATAAGTTATAGTAATTCTAAATCAGGTGGAAAAGGGATTTATGAGAGAAGAATGCGTTATAATTCACCATTTTATGTACATTTATCATTCATAGATTGTTTGTTAATTGAATTTTAGCAGCAGAAAATCAACAAAGAGCGGACAATCATAAAAAATTAAAATCGGTTGATCCTATCACATCAGCAGCTGCTTATATTGGTGGTAAAATCAGGTTAGAGAAGACTATAAAGTAGTGGCTTCGAGCAATAAGCGAGTAAAAAGATATAAATAGAGCACACTGCGAATGGAAGCATCACAAACTCTTATTGAGATATCCTCTAATAGGTATATCGTGTCAAGCAACAGCTACTAAATCACGGAGGATTTATGAGTAATATTTCTACTTATCCTGTTACCCCAAACCTACAGTTAGTATACGTATCAAACGTAGAGTATTCTACTGCTTTTTACAAATTCATCTTTAAGAAAGAGCCTGTATTCATTTCGCCACGCTATGTTGCATTTGCTTCTTCGTGTGATGCACTCTTTGCACTTTGGTCTGGGGGTGATACGCCTGAGGAAAATGTGCCTCGTTTTTCAGAAATTGGTATTATGTTGCCTACTGGAGAAGATGTAGATAAGCTCTATGCGGAATGGCAAGAGCAAACCACTGTTGAGATAAATGTCTTGAAGGAACCATATACTGACATATTTGGACGTACCTTCCTCATCAAAGATCCCGACGGCCACATTATTCGTGTTTGTCCACTAGATTAAATTGAAGCACAATTCGGTCAACTTGACCGAATTCTTCAAAATTTCTTTTGTTTTTTAATAACGTGCCAGAAATCCAAAAAGCCTTCAGCCAATTTACACTGAAAGAAATCATAGCATTTTATGTATGCTGCTTCTCAAATAATGTAATTCCTATAATACGATTTCTGTTGATGACCTACTCTCAAAAATTGTGACCTTTAAAAGAAAAAAAGACTTGTTAAAGGGATTTTAAATGATCTCTGAAAGGTCCCTGAAAATCCTTTGAGAACCCCTTAAAAAACTTTGAAAAGAATAACATTGATACAAAACTAGGTGTCAAAATATACAAAATCTGCCGGCAAGCTACACACATGCATTAAAAATAATTTAAAAAAGATACTTTATTGAGCGCTTTGGCGGAGAGAGAGGGATTTGAACCCCCGATAGAGTTGCCCCTATGCCGCATTTCGAGTGCGGTGCTTTCAACCACTCAGCCATCTCTCCGTATAAAAGCACAACAAGATTTATACTATCATAAGTATATGACGGGTAGATAAACTTCAATTGCTCCTAGTACAACCCTTTTTTGTTTTTTTATGGGGGTTTATTGACAGAGAAGAGAAATTCCGTCATATATGCGAAATACAAGCGCGGAGAAATCTGCGCATATTTGTGTTTAGAGGGGTATTTTATCCTTCTTTTAAAATTGATTACGACTGATAAAAAGCGGCCTATTTTTCCTTATTGACAAGGTAGAAATTCAATAAGAGTTAAATAAGAGCTGGAGTGAACGAAAGGATAAAAAATGTTCGCAGTCATTAAAACTGGTGGTAAGCAATACCGCGTTATTGCTAACCAAGTGGTGAGAGTTGAAAAAATTATTGGCACTGCCGGTGACATCATTGAATTTAATGATGTATTGATGGTAGGGCAAGAGGGTGATGCGGTTATTGGTGCTCCTGTTGTTGCGGATGCTTTAGTTACGGCTGAAATTGTAGAGCAAATACGTGGACGTAAGGTTATTGCATTTAAGAAGCGTCGTCGTCAAAATTCGAAACGTACGCGTGGTCATCGCCAAGAGCTAACAACACTGCGTATTTTAGAAGTTTTAATGGGTGGTGCAAAACCTAAAAAAGCAGCAACAAAACCAATTAAAGAAAAAGAAGAAGCAACTGCATTAAAAGAGGAAACAAAAGCGGTTCCTTCTGTTAAAAAAACAGCTAAGAAAGCAGCTGAAAAAAAGACTATGCCGCCCCAAAAAGCGGCAGGAGCATCAAAGAATAAAGAAGATTAAAGGAGAACGTCCATGGCACATAAAAAAGCTGGTGGTTCCTCGCGTAATGGTCGCGATTCAGAATCGAAACGTCTTGGCGTTAAAAAATTTGGTGGTGAAGCCGTTATCGCTGGAAATATTATTATTCGCCAGCGTGGTACACGCTGGCATCCTGGTAACAATGTTGGTATTGGAAAAGACCATACCCTTTTTGCACTGTCAAATGGCGTAGTTTCTTTTCAAAGAAAAGCCAATAATCGTTCCTATGTTTCGGTCATTCCTGTGGGAGAGGCATCAGAATAGATTATAATATTTTCTATATAAGCCGAAATTTCATTGGAATTTAGTGGTAAGATCATGAATATTAAAAAGGGAAAGATAGGATACTATCTTTCCCTTTTTTTGTTGATGGTATAATAAACACAGAAGCATGTAGATAATTGAAACGGTAGAATTTAGGCAACTATTTTTCTCAAATAATGAAAAAATGACGACTCTATTGAGTTTGTAATGAAGACGTTGATACGGTGATAGAACTTTCCGATAAGTTGGTGTATAATATGAGTAAGAAGATTTTTTCTTTTGACGTGCAAAAAATGCTCAATAATTTATCTTTTCAGAGAATTTTAGAGAAATTTGATGGGAATATTTGCTTGATCATTTGGGTAAGGGTGAACAAATTTGCAGAGGTTAAGGGTGTACATAAATATTCTTTAAACGGTTATAGATATTGATGGGGTTATCCGTTTGGGAGAGAAAAAATATTTAAAAGAGGTTATACAAAGTGTTGATCAAAACTATTTTGAAATGAAATGTTTTTAGGGAAGGACCATCTAGAAGAGGGGAAATCACCTTTAAGGAGTCGTGGTTTGAGATGATCGAAATGACAGGTATGTAATCAGTGATATCGAGGTTTTTTTGATCTATCTATTATGGGATGTTATGAATATAAATTCTATCAGTATTTAAGAGAAGATTGATCTAAGCTAAAAGCGTTTTTCATTTTATAATTTTATTTTCTTTAGCAATCTCACATATTTTTAGGGAGAGATACTTAACTGGTGCGGAGACAGAGGGGCTATGTGGTTGCATTATTGATTTGAGAAAGGAAAACATATGATATCGTTAAAATGATATGGTGAGGATTTTATGTTATGAGATATTTAGCGACGCCGGATTTTAAAGAGGAAAATGACGTGGAGGTATTTGTGTTCTGTAGTGGATCAGAGAGAAGCAAAGAGAGAAATATGGCTTGCTGAGTTGAGAGGAGATCAGTTAAAGTTGCAGATGATGGGGGAATGGCTTTCTTAGTAATGGGGAATAATAACAAGTTATATAGAGTAACTTGGGAGAGTGGGAGCATTTTTTAAAATAGTTTTTTAGTAAGTTGGGTATGTAAAGAGCGGGGCATTTGTCTTTGTGAAGTACAGAAGGAAAATCATATTTGCCTATGATAGTTTTAGGGCAATTTTGGTGCTGTTGTTTTCCAATTATTGAATCAGTCATGTTGGGGCATTTGGATGCTTTACTTAAGTTATCTTCTGTATAACAGAGGCAAATTGTAGTGTTATTGATCGTTTGTATTTTTGAAAACTGCGGCTTTGAAATGAAATTGATCAGACAGATTCATACTTAAATGTGAGGCAGTTTAAATTTATTATGAGACGTGAGGAAGTGGAGGCAATGGATACAGATTTTAATGAGGGTGAAATCTTGTCTGTCAGATCTGTACAGCTTGCAGCTACTTTTGATCATAAGCATGATGTGATCCATGCTGCTGCTGAATTGCTTGTGCAGGTTGGTGCTGTTAACAAATGTTATCTAGCAAGTATGCTCAAACGTGAATCAATAACGAATACTTGGTTTGGGAATGGTATAGCAATTCCCCACGGAATGTTTGAAAGTGGTGATTTGATTATCAGGGATGCTATTGCTGTTATACAGATTCCTGCTGGTGTTGAGTGGTGGGATGGAAATAAGGCGCGTTTGGTTATTGCCATTGCTGCTTGTGCGGATCGCTATAGAGAAATTTGCCAACAGTTAACACCTCTTTTATTTGATAAGGAACGGCTTGAAACACTTTTGACAACTGCTGACAAACAACAGATTGTCACAACTCTTTTTGGTAAGGACATGAAAATAGGAAAGGCATCTATAGGTGATCTTTCAGTGTGTCTAGCATGGACTTTAGATTATCCAAGTGGTCTTCATGCGCGCCCAGCTTCTCTTTGGGTTGATTTTGCGAAAAAAGTTCAAAGCTCTATCAGAGTTCGCCACGGTCAATATGCCGTTGAAATGAAAAATTTGGTTGGTTTATTGCAATTAGGAGCAAAAAACGGTGATGTTCTCATTTTTTCAACGGATGCTGTAGAAGGTACACAACTTCTTAAGAATGCGATTTCTGTTGTGAAGAAAGTGAGTATAAGTGAAAAGTGTATGGTGAGAGAAATGGAATCTCAAACAAAGACTTTTCATGGTTGGTATCCACGTTTCAGACAAAAAGAGATCTCTGGTGTTGGGGCAAGTTCAGGGTTAGCTTTTGGCAAGATTTTTGTTTTAAAGCAAAACGATATTTCCATAATAGATCAGCCAATAGGTTTTGCAGCTGGTGCAGCGTGTCTTGAAAATGCTCTTACAAAAACAAAACATAAAATGGCATCTGTTATTGCTGATATTACAGCACGTATGGGTGCAGATTCGGCTGCGATTTTTTCTGCACAAATGGTTTTGCTTGAAGATGAAAATTTGATAGCTCAGGCTTATCGTTTTATGGCAGAAGGTCATGGTGTCGCTTGGTCTTGGGATAGAGCAGTTCGGCAATTTACAGATATGTTCTCTAAGATAGACAATCCTATATTAGCAGGACGTGCTGTTAATTTAATTGATGTTGGTCGTCGTGTTTTAGGAGAAATCAATCCATCCTATAGATCATTCTTTTTAAATGATATTCCACGCGGTGTTATTCTGGTTACGGGTGATCTCTCTCCTTCTGATGTAGCGCAGCTTGATTGTACAAAAGTACAAGGGTTAGCAACGGCATGGGGAGGTCCACTCTCTCATACGTCTATTTTGGCACGTACCCTTGGTATTCCGATGGTTGTCGCTATGGGTGTAGATATTTTATCAGTTGAGTGTGGTGTCCAAGCTATTATTGATGGCGATAACGGGTTTGTTTATCTTGATCCTGCTGCTGAAGATGTTGAGGATGCTCAAAGGCAGATAAGTATTGCCACGCAAAAGCGTGTCCATGAGATAGGTGTGTGTAAATTACCAATACAAACGACAGATGGCCAAAGAATTCGTATCATGGCTAATGTCAACTACGCAAATCAGGTTCCTATTGCACTAGATTTAGGGGCTGAGGGTGTTGGGCTCATGCGTACAGAATTTTTGTTTTTAGATAGTCCACATATTCCAGATGAAGACGCACAATTTGATGTGTACCGTGCGATGATTGCAGCAGTAGGAGATAAGCCATTAATTGTTCGTGCACTTGATATTGGTGGGGATAAACAGGTTACACATTTACATTTGTCTAAAGAGGACAACCCCTTTTTGGGTGTTAGGGGAACGCGGCTTTTGTTGCGACGGCGTGATCTTTTGGTTCCTCAGTTACGTGCTCTCTATCGAGTTGCAAAAGAAGGTGGAGATCTATGGATTCTGTTTCCAATGGTCATGTCTGTTTCAGAAATTTTGTCTATAAAAAAGATCACAGAAGAAATTCGCAACGATATTGATGCACCAAAATTAAAGCTTGGTATTATGATTGAAGTTCCAGCAGCTGCCATTATGGCAGATGTTTTAAGTGCTTATGTTGATTTTTTTTCGATTGGAACCAATGACTTAACACAATATACAATGGCTGTTGATAGACAGAATCCTTATCTCGTTTCTGAAGCTGATAGTCTTGATCCAGCAGTTTTACGCATGATACATCAAACTGTTCAAGGTGCAGAAAAACACGGGTGTTGGGTTAGTGTTTGTGGCGGTATGGCTGGCGATCCTTTTGCAGCAATGATTTTGACTGGATTGGGAATTAATGAACTTTCTATGATATCCTGTGATATTGCTTCAGTCAAAGCGTGTTTGCAAGCTCATAGTTTTGAAGATATGAAAATTTTAGCAAAAAAAGCATTACAGTGTGAGACTGCGCGAGCTGTACGCACCCTTAGCAATGATATAAAGTAATAAGAAACTTTAAGAGGAAGAGAGTGCGCCGAATTGCAATTTGAAAAAGCAAGCGCATTATGAATTGTTTTTGTTAGAATGAATTTTATTATATCTATGAAGCATATTTAAATGTTGGAGAACGACAGATTAATACAGCCTTTTATTTAGCTGATTATGAGAGGCAATGAGTGATAACGGGTTTTGAGTAATGCTTTGTTAAAAAAACATTAGGCAGTATAATCAATAATAGTGTTATTCATGAGTAAAAAGATAGCGTGTGAGCTAGAACTGACTGATTTATTAGTGATCATATTTAGCTGTCTATATCCACGGAAAAATTTTCTTCTTAAAAGGAGAAGATGTGCTTGTATTTCAATAAGTATCCCATCTTATTTTGGTAAATAAAGTTGTTTTTAAATTTTGAGTATATAGTTTAGGCTTGCACGTTATTTCTTTCTGGGTATAGTGTTCAAACCTCTGGAGAGGTGGCCGAGTGGTTGAAGGCGCACGCCTGGAACGCGTGTATATGAGAAATCATATCGAGGGTTCGAATCCCTCTCTCTCCGCCATCCAATTTTCTTCTATGTATAACATATTGATTCTTTGTAATCTTTTTAAAGGTTCGGGAGCGTTAACAAAAGTTCGGGAATAGGATTTTCCAACATACCGTTACAAAGCTCATCTTTTTCCTCCAACATTTTCTAATAATTCTTTGAAATCCACTATTTTAAATGTGTAAAGCTATTATTGATAGCCTCCATGAGACGTGCAAAATTAAGAAACCATTTTCTAAAGAATTTCGCGCGTCTCAGAGTATGTTTAGAGTCGGATATTTGGTTTTTGTGTAAAAATACTCTCTATGGCATCTAGGATACGTGAAAAATCAAGCGCTAATAAGAGTATAATAAGTACAATCCATTTCGTATAACGCGACATCACTTTTACACTTTTGTAGGTCATGATGATTTCTTGAAGGATTTCTTTTTCCGCTTCTGTAAGCTCTATATCGTCTCTTGTTTTTCTTCTAGCCATGTTCCCATCCACACAAACGTTCACCTAGGGTGTTATGTTTTAAGATATCTCTTGCTAAGTTTGAACTGATAACGTTAACATCTTGCCTCTCTAAATAAATAGGCAACCAACCAACACAAGAGACATACTTATTTGTCGCGCAACCAGCGAGAGAGAGCAGTGCGCACATCAGCATCGCTTTTCTGATTAACTTCATTTTCCACCTCCAGCCGTGTTGTTGCTGCTTTTAAAGTTTTTTCTGTTTGCTTTTGCTGTTCACTCTTTTTGCCAAGGGTAAAAGCTTTGGCCAAAGCCATAAAAAAAGCGGCTAGTGCCGCACCTGTGAGCAAGAGATTTTTTTTCATCCAGAACATCATAGGCGGTGCTCTTGAAAACGTTTAGCAACAAAGAAAATACCAGCACATGCCGCTAAGATCATAATGGTTGCCAAAGCCCATTGCACTGGACCATTGCCTGCTAGTAAGCCGCCAAGACCTGAGAAAGAACCAATAATTGGTGCAATGGCTTCGGCTTTGAAAAGCCCTGTTGGTGCTTGTGTTTCTACGGTTTGATAGTTGGAGGAAACAAATGCCCCTTTCGCCCACAAGCCTGCTTCTGCGACACGTCGGTGGACAAGACCTTGCAAGCGCTTACCACCGGCTTTGGTCCATTTCTGTAATTCGGTTGGGATTGCTTCATATTCACCGTTATTGAGTTTTTTTAATAGGGTCGAATTGCAAAAGGCTCCTGTTCCTACATTATAGCAAAAGGAGACCAAGGCTGCGAATTGTTCATCGGTTAAGGAAACTTGAACCGCTTGTTCAACGGTATTTTCAAATTGTCTTAAATCTTGGCGAAGAAGTTCTTCGGCTTGTTTTTCGGTCATTGTCATGCCTTTGTGGACAAAAGGTTTGCCAGCACTGTTGGTATGTCCATAACCGATTGTCCATACACCAATGGCGTCTTTATAGGCATTCAAACGCAAGCCTTCCCATTGTTTGATGAGTGTAAGACCCTCTTGTGATATTTTTCGCATAAAATTCTCCATAAAAAAAGCCCCACACAAGGTGAGGCTGAGTGAAAATCTAAAAATAAATTTCTTTCTATCTTGACAAATATTCGTTTATAAACGAATATAGATTATGTTTGAAATACGTCACTACCTTACCTCTGATGGCAAAGACTTGATAACTGATTGGCTGCGAAAGCTGCGTGATGTGCAGGCTAAAGCTGCAATTATTCGCCGTCTTAATCGTTTAGAGCAAGGAAACTTTGGCGATTTCAAACCGCTTCGTGATGGTGTCTATGAATTGCGTATGAATATTGGTCCTGGTTACCGCGTTTATTATGCCCAGTCTGGCAAGACCGTATTATTGCTCTTATGCGGTGGTACTAAAAAAACACAAGACACTGATATCACTCGCGCATGTGCTTGCTGGCGTGATTGGCAAAACCGTAAAGATTAAAGGAGTGTAAGAATGAAAGACCGTAACCATGATGATGCGATGGCAGAAATATTCTATGATGATCCTGAGTTGGTAGCAGCTACCCTTGATGCTATCTTAGCAGATGGTGACCAGGGGGAATTGCTTGTAACACTTCGTCAAATGGCAAAAGCTTATGGTGGTGTTCAAGCTGTCGCTAAAGCAGCCAACCTGAATCCAACACAGCTTTACCGGACACTTTCAGAAAAAGGTAATCCAGAGCTCCGCAGTTTAAATGTTTTGCTGCGTACTATGGGGCTTCGCTTGGCTGTACAACCTCTTGAACGATCTGTTCCACACACTTGATATCAGCGTTGAGTATAGTAAATATTTGCTAGCCCTAAACAACAGTGTTTTACGGAAAATCATGATAATCTATTCTATATCTTCTTTATCCATATGGATGACGCCGTCTCCTTCGTCGCATGCATTGGGTGGGGCGTTTGGATCAAGGGTATCGTCTTTGTCTGGTGTGGTGTTTGCTACGTTTTTTGCAGCATCTTCTTGGGCTTTATCAAAAAGTTCGCACTCTATTTTTGTTGTATACCCACCTGCCTTATCAAGCTTGTGTTTGACACTTTTGATGCGCCATTCTGCTGGAATATAGGGGCGAAAAGGGGGCTCTTGAATAAGCTTTGCTTCTGCTTGCACAAAGGGATCACCACCGATATCACATGAGAAAGAAGATTTCCCACGTGATGATTTGTTGCAATAAGCAGCAATGGCCGCAACCGCTTCTGATTGGTTATGGTAGGTATATTTGAGTTCATGAAACGGCGGATTACCAACTTTGACTTCTTTTTTTTCACCAGTGCGGATATCATGATAGGTTGCGAGAACACCGCCTTTCTTCTCTTTGTCTTCCTCTTCTTTCTCAGGTGTTGTTTCTGCTTTTTCCGATTCAGATGATGATGCTCTGTCACTGTCATCCATATGGAT